>CANGMV010000040.1 GCA_947454745.1 Bacteroidota bacterium
ATCCAATTAATCCAGCCGCAACAATCGCGAAAATCCAACCATAATGTTGCTCAGTTACTTTAAACACTTCCATAAACACATAAGGAGACCCACTGATATAAGCATATAAGCCTGCATAGGCAACTGCACCCGTAAATGTATACACCCCAAATTGAGGATGTTTTAAGATAACTGCAAATCCACTTAAAATTGCTTTAGGCTTTAAGGAGAAATTAGTATCAGGCTGCTTACTTTCAGGTAACAGAAAATAAATACCCCCAATGATAAGGGCAATTATTAAAATTAACACCCAAAAAATATACCTCCATCCAAAGCTTGCTGAAATAAACCCTCCTAAAGTTGGAGCGATGATTGGAGATACGGCTATCACTAACATTAATGTAGAAAATATCTTCGCATTGTCCTTTACTTCAAACAAATCTCGCACCATGGCTCTTGAAGCGACCATGCCTACACATCCTCCCAAAGCTTGAAAAAATCTAAAAAGGATTAAGGTTTCTACAGACATTGCAGTGGCGCATGCGAATGAAGAAATTGCATATAATGTTAATCCAAAATACAGCGGCGTCTTACGACCAAATCTTTCTAATAATGGCCCATATAATAATTGCCCAACCGATATACCTACAAAAAATGAAGACAATGATAGCATCACCGAAGAGACTGAAGTATTTAAGCCTTTTGCTATACTAGGGAAGGCCGGCAAATACATGTCAATCGATAAAGGGCCTATTGCTGAAAGAAGGCCTAATATGATAATCAGATAAACTTGCTTTTGTGGATGCTTTATATGCGTTGGATTCATTGCGGTTAATTAGCCACAAAGATATTACGAACAAAACAATAAAAGAATGAATAAAAGAATGAAAGTGGAAAGGACTATATAGCTATTATCGCCAGTCTTGATTCACGATGCTCATAAATTTACCTAAAGAGCAGTATTTAATGCTTATCACCGTAGTGCGAGATTCAAATTTAGCAATAAAGTAATTTTGGAAACTGCTTATGTTGATTTGAAAATTTGTCATTTTCTGAGCCAACTCACTAAAAGAATACTGAGATAAATCGCCAAGTTCAGACAATTCAAATTCATACTTATTTTGGAATAAGTTTTTGATAGAAAAATCGGCGAATTTTAAAGCAGGCATCAACATGAGTATTAATGCTACAAATTTACCCTACAAAATTGACTCAGACACTACATAAACATGTGAATTATATAAGAATCGAATTAAGTCTATTTCCTATTACTAAACAAAGAGAATAATTGCGACTTAGAGTTTATACTTAATTTCTTATATATATTTTTTATATGGGATCTAACTGTATCTATTGAAATGAAATTAATATCTGCTATTCTCTTATAAGAGAACCCCTCTAATATACCATTTACTACAACCAGTTCTCTAGGACTTAATTCTGGCATTTTAGGTTTCTTGAAATTATCAATCACCTTTCTGGCAATTTTAGGCGTCATATAAGCCCCGCCATTTGCCACAGTCTCTAACACCTCTTGTATATTATCGTCAAAGCTTTGCTTATCGATATAACCTACGGCTCCATTTTGTAATGACTTAAATATAGTTTGTGTATCATCCATAATGGTATTCATGATGATATGCAAATTTGGATGTTTCTTAAGGATTTTTACAATGGCATCAACCCCATTAATTCCAGGTAAATTAATGTCTAAAAGTAAAATGTCTAATTCGGTATTTTCAAGTAAATAACTTTCAACATCTAAGTATGTTTTATTACAACTATATCCCTCAATATGATTGATTTTATCTTTTAATAAACTAGCTAAGGTGAAATCATCTTCAATAATAGCCACCATTTTTAAATCATTCATTCTTATAATTTTATTTCAATTAATATACATAACCCACTCCCATTTTCGGGTGAAGTAAAATTTATTTTACCCCCTAAACGTTTAGCTCTTTTCTTTAAGTTTCCAATACCATTGCCCTTACTATGGATACTTATAGGATCATACAAATCTCCATTATCTTCTACTCTAACAGTTAAATAATAATTTTTAGCTGTGACTTGCGTTATCACACAAGTTGCATGAGAATGTTTAACAATATTTTGATTAATCTCATAACTCATCAGTTTCAAATCTCTATATTGAGAGGAACTAATATCATAGTCTTTATCAAAGTCATAATTAAATTTATACTCAACTCCTTTGTTAACTAAAAAAGAAGCCTTAAACTCTCTAATTTCATCAATTAGTTCATGCAAACTAAAGTATTCAATATTTATCGCATTAATATAGGTGCGAATGCTAAATAAAGCATCTGAAATATAATTAAATACAGCACCTCCAACCCTTATTTTTTCATCCGCATCTGCTTGCTTAACCTTATACAATGCTTTTGTTAACAATGTACCAATTTCGTCATGCAAGTCCATAGCAATTTGTTCTTTCAACCTATTTTCATCATTTACTTTTTTATAAATACTCCAACCAAATAAGATGACTAAAAAGAAAATGAAAAACAATAAAACGTAATTAAAATAAGCCGTTTTCACAAATGGCGTTCGATACTCAATATGAATAGGATCAAACAAAATAGTCCTCCCTAAATCGTCGGTGCCTCTAATTTGAACATTATGGGCGCCATCTAATAACTTAAATAAAATAATATTTGTTGCACTTCGGACCGGGATCCAGTTTAAATTATCAACTTGATATTCAAAAGTACAATACTCTAACTTTTCAGAATTATTGATTGTAAAAAATACTTGTAAAAAGTTATTATCCGAATTATACACGATGGGCTTATTGGGAACAAATGCCGAAAAAGCAGTATCATTTGTTGAAAATGTAGAATACCCTGTAACAATTCCTTGATTATGTTTTTGCTCGTAGTCGAATAAATTAGGATCGAAAATATCATAACCATTTAACCCTCCAAAAATCAGGTTCCCATTTTGCAGAACTGCCGCTGATTTAAAGTTGTATTCCAAATTTACCAACTGCTTTTCGTTCACTAATTTTAATAGGCTTTTATTAACCGGGTTATATGCATAAACTCCCACATAGGTCGAAATCCAAATATTTTGAAATTTATCTACTAAAAGTGCAGCGATTTTAGCATTGTTAAATTTTGCGATGGGCAATTGAATTAAAACATTTTTTGAAACTTTATCATAAGCTTCTACTCCAAATTCAGATGCAGTCCATAGCAATTGTTTATCTAAATACTTCGAAAACTTTAAGTCCGTTATGAAATTGCCTATTGTTGGAATACGGCTTATTAACTTCCTAGTATTTAAATCAACAGTATATAGCCCGTCTTCTGTTCCGGCATAAACTATATTTTTGGCCGAATCTATTTCGAATGACCTAACGCGCGCATTATTATTTCGTAAACTAATAGTATCTACATTATTAGTAACATAATTGTACACTACAATCCTTCCCCTAGTCCCAAATAATGCCGAATTTTTTATTTTATAATGAACATCCAAAATAGCCATATACATTCTCGTTGTATCAAAATTCTTGAAGTTTAAAGTGGTTAACTTTTTTGTCAGCAAGTCTATTTTTTTAACACCACCCCCTTCCGAACCGGCAAAAATGGTATTGTCAATTTTAATGGCATCGTACAAAGTAGCTTCTGTATTGCTAATTTTTGTAAAAGAATTATTTTTAGGCGTATACAAATATGAATTAGGCGTACCGAATGCAATAAATTGATCATTCCCAATTGGTAAAATTTTTCTTCTTATTCTTACGTAATCATTTGTTTTAATGCTCGTATCATATAAAGGGAAAACTTTTTTCTCCGTATTGACTGCTTTAAGCATTCCTTGATTGGTGCCTATATAAATATTATTTTTATTAAAGAACAATACATTTTTTACCTCGTAATTTTTAAATCGGTTAATATCAAAAAATGTGACATTGTCTTTATCAAAAAAATAAGTATTTTTCGCATATCTCACCAATAGCATGCTTGTATCTGAAATCGGGAATAAGTTGGTGACTTGATAGTTTTCCTTAGGCTTAACATATTTACTAATACTAAAATTTCCTGTACTGTCTAATTCAAGTACTTGCCATTTATTAATGAAAAAATATCTATTGTTTAACTTTGCAAATGAATTTAAAAATCCTGTTGGTGCTATTTTAAAATCTTTAATAATATCCCCATTAGTAGCATTTAATTGATAAAGACCAATATCAGGTATGGAAACTAATAAACTTCCATTTGGCCCTTCCGACATAATGGACGGATTCTCTTCATTTAACGCAAGTTTACGTAACTGCTTTTCTTTGTCCTTAAATCTATCTACAATGCTGCCATCTTTAAATAAAATAAAATAATGCGAATCATTGAACTGAACAATGGACTCAACTGGTAAATTTGAAATTTCGGTAGAATTGAAATTTTGAATATCAAACCTGACAGCCCCCGATTTTGTAAAAACAACATACAAGTTGTCCTTATATAAATGAAGCGCACTTATTGATTGGTCAATATATTGTTTTTGACTTGGCTTGATTTTTATAAAATTGGAACCATCATGCAAAACCAATCCCTTGTCGGTAGCAATCCAAATTCGCTTTGCAGCATCCATTTTAGAATCTACTATTCTACCTGTTTTTAGATTGGGTAATAAATCCTGAGCAAATACCAGATTGCTCAAAAAAAGGAGCAATAGGAGTAAATAAGCTTTATAAGAAAAAAAGTTGCTTTTCAAAAGAAATTGGATTTACTCAAATATAACAAAAACCGCCCACCCACTCAAGACCAACTACTTCCAATCTTGGTATAAAATTTGAATAAAAGTGCCGTCATTATCATACAAAATGGACAAAATACGAGTTCTGTTTTCCCAATTTGCAATAAATTTTGTTTTATTTTCTACATTCCGATTCAAGGTCAGCTTAAACTGATCCTTTAGCAGTATGCTTAACTCGTCATAACTCATCAATGACAAATCGTCACAAAAGTCGACGCTAAAAGGCTTTTTTTGCTTAAACAGGTTCCTAATCCAATTAAACACCATTTACTATGTTTTTATGGTGTCAAAATTATATTTAGGATAACTGGTTCAGGGATAATAAGATACTTATTAGTAGGTGATTTCTAAGAACCTATATATAATATTAAATTATTATTATACAATATATTACATATAAGGTTATTTTTTAATTTCGCAATTCGTTTTCTATTTTACTTGTAAAATTTTGAATAGGGTTTCTCTTATTCTACTTTTAGTATAATGTATCGAATTCGCTATATTTTATTAATAATATTCGCCTACCCTTTAGCTGTTGAATCGCAAACACATATAGTTAAAGCTACTCCCATACTCAAGTTCCTATACCAATATGACAAACCAATTGTATCCATTACCAATACCAAGAACTTTGAAATTTTTGATATTTCGATCTTAAATCGAAAACACGATTATAAGAAGATCATAAAGACCGCTTCTGGGCTTTTTATCATTTTTGATGGCACAGGGCAAATATTCAAGGCAACCAAACTCGTTCATGACCAAATTGAGTTTACAAGAATCGATTCCACCTGGCATTTCGGAAGTAATTATGTTGCCATTAATTTTCACTACAACGATACAATTTATTCTTTTGGGGGCTATGGATTTTGGCATTTAAATGGCCAATTAAGGCATTTTGCCCCTTCCGAACACGAATGGTTTATCGATAAAATAAACGCCTTATACAATACCGATGAATTCTGCTATCATCTCTCTTTAGATAACCATATTCAAAACCCAAATGTTTATTATATAACAGGCCCTTACAATAAAGAGGAAGTGAGTGCAATTGATAATACATACACCGTTATGCAATTTGACTTAGCAAAAAAAGAGAATATTGTATTAGGGAAATTAAACGATCATGTAAATCTAAAATATGCCCCAATTATAGATATCACTCATTTAAATGGAACGCTAATCAATTCTTTGCGTAATTTTTATTTGCTAGTTTATGGAAAAAACGAAGTGTATAAATTAACAAATAATATACTAATTGACTTATTCAACAATAGCGAGATTAGAATCTCCTTTAGTATAAATAACCGCCTGTATTATACAACTGCAAACGATCCTTTGATAAGAGATGTTGAAATTACATTGAAAGATTTTAAGAAAGAGCCGTATGACTTATACCATTCTGAAAAATTGGAGGCAACCTATTGGTATGCAACCCTGAACAACAACTGGTATATTTTAATGCTCTCAGCTGTGATGATATTTGCAGGAATTAGCTATTATAAAAAATCAAAAAGTACGAATAAAAATAATATTGGATCTGCGCTTCCAAATGAATTAATGCAAGACGGATCCAATAATAACAATTTCAATGAGCTTGAAAAAATCATCATTGAAAAGATCATTGAAAAGACAAGAGAGAACAACATCTTTACTGTAGATGAGATGAACCTGCATTTAGGTATTAAAAGAAAAACGATCGAAATACAAAAGAAAGTGCGTAATGAATCGATCAATAGAATCAATCACAAATTCAATGTGCTTATGGACATGGACACCATTTTTATTGAAAGAATTAGAAGTATTGAAGATAGAAGATTCTTCAACTACATCATTAATGCCGAAAATGCCAATATCTATTACAAACAAAAAAGCCCCGCTGAAGGTTAGTTCAAACGGGGCCTCTATCAAATGGGGGCTTTTATTTGGCCGCTAATTTAAAAGTTACAGTTTTGTTATTTGTAGAAGTAGATTTTGAAGTAACTACTACCGTTGCGGTACATAATACCCCAGGCTTTAACCCTGTAATGGTTACTGTATTATCCGCTGCCACTGATGCATTAGATGCAGTAAATACCGATGATTGATCCGCATCGCTCTTCACTGTTACATCCACATTCACTCCTGCCGTTGGCAAAGTAGAACTTACTTTCACATTTATTACCTGCGAGGTTCCCACTACTCCTAAAATATTACCTGCACCTGGATCCTGTGTTACCGTAAAGGCAACAGCTGCCTCAGTTGGTGTAGGAGTTGGCGTAGGTGTAGGCGTAGGACTAGGACTGTCTCCACCCTTACTACAAGAGAAGAGTATAAAAGGAACAGCTATTAATAAGAATCTAAATTGTTTCATATAAACTAATGTTTTAAAGATCAATTATTTACGATTAAACACGAAGAATTGTGTATACATATTAAAGATATCAAAATAATTTATAATTAGTTAAATAAATCGAAAACTATACTCACCAATCATATTTTTTTTGCTATTTACTTAATCTATGATTCTTGACATACCTATGTAATGAATGATATCCGATGCGACCAAACTAGCTTTTGAAATTTCTTTTATCGCAGTATCTCCAGCTAATCCATGTAAATAAACGCCAATTGCTGCTGCAGTATACACATCATATCCTTGTGCACAAAGAGAAACAATGATGCCAGTTAATACATCCCCACTTCCTGCTGTGGCCATTCCATCGTTCCCTGTTGTGTTTTGAAGAAGTTCCTGTCCTTTACATCCAACTATTGTTTGAGCACCTTTTAAAACTAATACAGTAACTTGTTTTTCTATGAAATTATTAGCTTGCTCAGCTCGTTGCAAAGGATCGTAATCAAAACCTTGCAAACGCGCAAATTCACCCGGATGCGGCGTTACAATATGATTCGATTTTAATAAAAGAGTCTCATCAGCAACAATTGTCAATGCATCAGCATCAATTACAACTGGTCCTATATAATGAGAGAGCACATATTTTAAATTCATTTTGGCAAGGTCTGAAAATCCAATACCAGGTCCAATTGCAATGGCATCATATTTCGTTAAATCTATATCATGAATGGCAGTTTCGTGCATATACATCAACTCTGGCTGTTCCTTTAATAATACCTGTACCGCTTCTTTAGGAATCATGGCAGTCACCATTCCGCAACCAGAATGTAATGCTGCACGAGCGCA
>CANGMV010000041.1 GCA_947454745.1 Bacteroidota bacterium
TCATAAAATTATATACACTCATTCCTTTGGGATGCAGGATATTGAGAAAAATATTCCATTAACAGACAATGCTATTTTCAGAATCGCATCTATTTCAAAATCCTTTTCGGCTACTTCTATTATGCAATTAGTAGAAGCCAATAAATTATCATTAGATGATGATTTTAGTAAACTCGTTGGATTTAAAGTACGTAATCCGAAATTCCCGGAAACCGTGATTACCCTTAGAATGATCTTATCTCATACTTCGTCGGTAAATGATAGTCAGGGTTACTTTACTTTGGATGTGATTAATCCTACAAAGAATCCAAACTGGGCAAAATGTTATAGCGACTATGAGCCAGGCAAGGGCTATGCCTATTGCAATTTGAATTTTAATATGACAGGCGCGGTAATTGAAAAAATTTCTGGAGAAAGATTTGATCAATATGTAAAGCATCATATTTTAGACCCCTTAGGATTATATGGCGGTTACTGTGTAGATTCATTAGACAAAACACGTTTTGCTACCTTATACGAATACAATAAGGACTCAGCTAAATTCATAGCTGCTTCGGCTGCATACAATCCAAGAAGCGAAGAAATAAAAAATCATGTCCTTGGTGAAACCACTCCGATTTTTTCTCCAACTGGAGGAATGAAAATTAGTGCCACCGATTTAGCGAAATATATGATCATGCATAGTCGTCATGGAAAATATAAAGGAGGCCGCATTATTTCAAAAAATAGTTCTATTCAAATGCAAACTAAACTATCCGACGACGAAGGTTATGGTCTTGCGCTTGAAACCACCGACAAATTAATTCCTGGTGAAACCATGTGTGGGCATACTGGCTCAGCATACGGCTTATACAGTGCCATGTTTTTTAATGCAAAAAAGAAATTCGGCATTGTAGTAATATGCAATGGTTGTGGCCCGGCATATGATACTGGATTTAATACAGTCATTAAAAGTGCCGTAAACAGTTTATATGATGCATTTATAAAAGAGTAATAACCAACTATCATAAACTCTTTTCCATGTAAACCACCCCTTGGTTCGGATTGTGGTAATAGGGATCAATGCTATAAAAGCCATTGTTACTATATAGCTTAATAGCAGGTAACATAGTGTCAAGCGTATCCAAACGCATAGTAGTATAACCATTTAGCTTTGCACGATCACAAAGTAAGTCTAATAATTGCTGCCCTATCCCTTTACCTCTGTAATTGGGTTTTATATACATGCGCTTTAATTCACAAACACCTTCCCCGATTTTCCGATAAGCAGCACAGGCAATGGCTTGGTCATTTTCATACACAAGCAAAAGGCAGCCCGTGGGACTGCCATACATGCTATGTATACTTTTTAATTCTTCCTCAAATTTTTGAAACGCCAAACTAATATTCAATGAATTGGCATATTCTTGAAACAATGCAATCGCATCATTGAGTTGTTGATCAGTATGAGGGTGTATGTATTCCAAAATCTAACTTAATAATACGAGTACAATTGAAGCAGCAATGCCAATTACTGTTAATATAACACCACTACTAAACGCTTTGGTGCCGGGCTTAAACATCCAAAAAGCCGATACGCACATAAAGAATAAAGCCACAGCAAAAATGACTGTAAAATAATGAACCAACCCTTTGCTGTTTGATTTATGTAATTCAGTAACTGCTTTCACCCATGAATACCATTCCTTAGTTACATATTTCACTTCGCCAGTTGCTGTATTGTAAGAGCCGTCTTTGAAAAATAAAGTAGTGCCTTCGGTTTTTTCAATCTTTAATTCTCTTTGCTTAATGGCCTTTCCTAACTTTTCAGCGTCTAAATTAGCCTCGATCGTTTTTTCATTTTTCACTTCATGTTTTAACAAAGAAGTGTCTCTGTAGGTTTGTACGATTCCGCTCAATGCATATATTACTACTAAGCCTACAATAAAAAATCCTATTTTATTGTGTAAGTCGCGCATAGTCCTGCGCATTTTGGTTGAAGTTTGCTCCATTTTACGATTTTAATAAATGTATAGACAACAAGTTATTAAAAAAGTTTATTCAAGTTTCAATAAAAGGGAAAATTTATAAAAAATCGATATTATCAAATTATTAAAAAGATTGGACGATAAATAAAAAAGCCTCCTTGTTGATCAATTGATTGTTATGGATTCATCATATTAAACCCGTTAACAATGGTATCATTATTGGCCTTTAACCTGCCTTCACTCATACCAAAAGTTAATTCATTGCTTCCATTTTTTAATTGCTCAAAAATAGTTTCAATAAATTCACTCACTGGAGGGTAGGCGTCGTGAATTCCTTTGCCACCCAAATCTGTGTTTAGTGCAGGAGGAATGATTTCAATCACTTCTATTTCGGCATCTTTTAATTGACGTCTTAATGAAAGGGTGAATGAACGCATAAATGCCTTTGTAGCACAATAAACTGGTGCCTTTGCTAATGGAATAAAAGCAAGTCCCGAAGTTACATTCATAATAGTTTTAATGGACTTTAAACCAGTAAACAGGTTGGCTAAATGAATAGGGGCCAAAACATTAGTTGTGATTTCTTCATGTGCTCTTTCATAAAAACTATCTTCTTGAACATCCATCCAATTTTGAATACCTGCATTATTTATAAGCACATTGGTGTCGGGGTGATTTGCCTCAACCCAATTTAATAATTCTATTCTTTCGCTTTCATCCGACAAATCACAAACTTTGGTAATGACTGTTGGAAATTTAGCAGCTGCAGTTGCCAGCACATCTTCTCTTCTTCCACAAATTATAACAGTATTGCCTTCCTGAATAAACCTTTCAGTTAATCCTAATCCAATTCCACTCGCGCCACCTGTAATTAATATTTTATTCCCTGAAATTTGCATAGTTTTAAATTTTGTCTAAGATACTACAACTGGCTTTCTTGTTTTCGTATACTTAATAACATTCCTAAAATCGAAACGATTATAATTTATCAATGATTTCAAAATAGGTCGCAACAAACTTGTCGCCAACAATATCTCCTTGCACTTTTGCTTTTCTAATAGCATTGCAAAATCCATCTTTAGCATGAGCATCACCAAATGCATCTATATCAGCTTTTTCCACAAAATAGGATTTGCCGTCAATACGCACAGCTAAAGTACACCCCTTGCCAGTCATTTTAAATTGACACTGACCACAGGAAGCTTCAACAACTAATACATTTTTATTGGGGTCAATTATTTTTTTTGGTAGATTTTGTCCAAAACTAAATGAAGTGATAAATAGCAATGCGAATAAAATATATGATTTCATAATATGATTTTAAAAATTAATTATTAAAAACTATAACTAATATGTGCAGTGCCTTTCCGATTCATATTGGTTTGCCCTGCTGCATAATTTTGTTGAATTGGCAATTGCATATTTACACCAATCGAAATTTTCTTTACACTTACTTCAACGCCACCCAATAAATTAACACTATGTCCTCCTGTTCGATATGTACCATTGTCAATACCCTCTGTAAGGTTTATTAAATGTCCCTCTAGCTTATTGCCTTCATTATTTTCAATCTGCAAGCCAAAATTGGGTGTTATATCCGTATTCTTATTATTGAAATTATAAAAAGTAATAGTATTTAAAGTAAGCTTGTTACCGAATTGGTACCCGAATTTATTTTGTGTGTTTATTTTATAATTTAAATTACTTGCAATTCCCCAATTTTCTACCTGATACAGGTCCCTTGTGTTTATAATGAAATCAGTACTTCCCGATCCTAATTGCGCATTTACATCCGCCAAAGTAACATCTAGTTCTCGAGGATTTACACTAAAATTACCCGTATTCAATTTTACACCTCCTCCTATCCAAAGTTGATGCGATAACATTTTTTTATCATTTACAATATGGTGCTTATTGATTAATTGGTAATTCGTCAAAATGGAGATATCACCTATGCCTTTGTTATCGGCAGTTCCGTCATCACTAACTTGTTTATTGTATTGATATGGGATAAATGTGAATATTTGCCATTTTTTTGACAAATTAAATCCCGACCAAAGTTCATATGACTGATAAGTGTTACTACTATACTGTGAAGGGTCGTTTTTTAAGACCGTTTTATAATCACTAAAATTATATCTAACCCCTATGAATTTGGAGTCAAATTTGGGATACATTCCTAAATATAAATTTCCGCCACCGCATCCGCAAATACTGCATGCATTTGCATTATAAGCCAATAACAAAATAGTTATGGCCATGAAAATATTTTTCATAGTTGAATTAATTAATTGTAATAAAATTTAAAAGCTAAATAGTATTACAATGAGAAGGCGGGTGAAAAATTGAACTTAAATAGCTGGAAACAACCAAACTATTGTGATTAGTATACAATTTCGAATTATTTGTTATACAAAGTTCTAAAGAAGGAAAAAAAGATTTTGAAGATAGAACCACATCTGGTTGATTAAATTTAGGCGAAGCGGTTCCAGCCCCGGTATCACCTTCTTGCTTTTTAATTTTTTTAAGCATCTGACACTTCCCATTACAATGTAGCATTGGCTTAGCCTTGTTAACACAGGCTTTTTTATATGCATTTAAATTGACCATATAATCTGCTAGCACAAGGGATCTTGAGAAAGTATGTGCTATAAGCGAAGTGAATAATAATATGACAATGGTATATTTCAAACTAGCGCAAAGATAATAGATTGCAATAAAAAATAAATAATTATAGCTGATAAAAGTCATTTATCACTATTTTCAACGAATGAACTACCCGGTTGGCTTACTAAAAGCAACAGAAAAATTAGAAATTTATATTCCAATTCCAGAATTGGTGAAGTCAACTTATGAGCTATTGATCAAAAAAAATCCAACTACCTCATTCCCTTTTTGGGCTAAAATATGGGCTTCCTCAAAAGCGTTAACTGATTTTTTAAAATCAAAACCCGAATGGATACAAGGTAAAAAGGTATTAGAAATGGGAGCAGGGATTGGTGTTCCAAGTTTTTCGATTGCACACTTAGTAAATGAAATTATCATTAGCGATTATAATAAGGATGCAGTTAAATTACTCGAAAAAAATATAGCGTACCTAAATTTAAAGAATACAAAAGCAATGTGTTTAGATTGGAATGATTTCCAAGTAAACTTGCCTGCGGATATTGTATTGCTTAGTGACATTAACTATGCGCCAGATCAATTTAATGCGCTTCTATTAGTGATTAAACAATATTTAATGATGGGTGCTCGAATTATAATTGCAACCCCTCAGCGTATTATGGGCATCAGTTTTATTAAGGCAATTGAGGCTTATATTACCTATGCTGATGTTATAACAATAATTGAAGAAAACCTTCAAACTGATATAAGCATTCTTATGTTAAGTAAAAATGAGTAAATTTAGGATAATGGTAACTGAAACTTAAAATGCCTTCTCATGAAAAACGAAATTCTGCAAAATATAGATAAGCCTAGAGCATTAGAGCAATTATACCGACGAGATAAATTGGCATTTAAAAAAGCGTTTAACATACTGTATCCTGAGCACCAATCGCATCCAAATTTTCAATTTTGGGATTTACGTTTAAATTTTAGCGGCGATGGGCTAAACCTTGGTGATAAAAAAGATCTTTGGTTTCTATTAATCATAACTTTAATTGCTGGATTGATAGCCAATATTTCTAATTTGCGAAATATACATGCAGCACTTTTTTTTACCCGCAATACCGCATTCATTATTATTCCTTTTATCAGCGCCTACTTCCTTAAAAAACAGAGAATCAATCGGTCAAAATGGATCGCAGTTGTTACAACTTTTTTGGTTGCGGCAATATATATTAATTTAATTCCAGATCTTCCTCAAAGCAGTTCTATAAAACTTGCCTATATCCATTTGCCGATTTTTTTATGGACCGTACTAGGATATAGCTACTTAGGAAAAAGCCCTTTAGATTATGAAAAGCGAATTAACTTTTTAAAATACAATGGTGATTTGATCATTATGGTTGCCATCATTGTGCTGTCTTGCTTTTTATTTACTGCAATTACTTTTGGACTTTTTCAGCTAATTGGATATAAAATAGAAGAATTTTATATGAAGCATATTGCCATATGGGCTATTGCAGGCATTCCAATATTTGCAACGTATTTAATTAATAATAATCCAAACATCATAAATAAAGTATCTCCTATTATAGCGAAAATTTTTACACCTTTAGTGTTTATCAATTTGGCTGTTTATTTAATTACGTTGATCTATGCAGGGAAATACCCGTATAATGACAGAACACTTTTATTAATCTACAATGCATTACTGGTTGGTGTTTTAGCATTAATATTCTTTTCAGTAGCTGAGTCTGAAACAAGAACAAAGAATAATTATAAAACAGTTTTGCTGCTTGGCTTATCTGTATTAACTATTATTGTAAATGCTATAGCACTGTCTGCAATTAGTTTTCGAATTGTTGAATTAGGTATTACCCCCAATAGAATCGCAGTATTAGGTGGCAATATTTTTATATTTATACATCTTATTATTGTTGCTTATACGCTTTTGAATGTTTTAAGAAACAAATGCGAATCAAGCGCAATCGAAAATAGTATTGCAAAATATTTACCAGTATATGCAGTTTGGACAGGAGTAGTAGCTTTCTTATTTCCTTTACTTTTCAGTCTTAAATAGAAGCGTTGAATGAATTTATTTTTTAGCGAACTTGTGCGATCCATCACAATTGGGCATTCTTTTGGACAAGCCACAAGTACAGTCATTTAACCCTTTCCCACATAGAATCTTAGGCATCGATTTTTCGATTCTTGCAATACGGGTGGCGGAGTGTTTTGCTCCCTCAAAAAATAATAGATATGCCCTTTGGCGACCAGGGGTTAGTGCTAAAAATGCTGTTTTTATTGGAGCATTTTTTTTAAAAATTGAACTTAGTTCCTCGGATATTACAATGTCATCTGTTTTTTTTCTTTCTACTTTAGCGCCCGATTTTTCCAAGGCGATCGCTTGTTTAATATATGCTTTAATGACAGCCTTTTGTTTTACTATTTCTTGCAAATTAGTAAAACGTATTTGTCTTGCCGATTGTACTTGTTCGGTTTGTTGCACCAATACTTTTTTGGTATCATCTATTAAGGCGCCTTTAAAAAATAAAAGGGCGCAATACGCTTTGAATCCATGAATCAAAGCAATATTTGCGCCCTCTAGTGTATAACAAGGATGTTTCCACTTTATAGTTTCTTCCAACTTACATTCAAGTACAATACTTCTTAGTGCATCAAACTCGCTTTTCCATTTATTTGCTTTAATAATAAATTGGTCTACTTGTGGATTCATATTTTACTTTATAAATCCAAAGCTATTTCAATTTCATATTAATTGGATCCCATTGAATAATTTTTTTACTAAAATAACTTTCATTGCAAGCTAATGCAGGCGCTGCAGCTCTAAATCCAAATGCAGCATCTTCTACAACAGGCTTGCCTGTTCTGATTGCATCAAAGAAATTAGTAAAATGATCTAAATGATCGTCATATCCTACTGGCGCTTTGTACACAATATCCTCTTTAGTTTTTCTTTTCTTTTGTGCATCCGTCCATTTAGCATTATAATCTTTTGTCATTTCATCCTGCATGCTTTTAGAGAAAGTAAATACAGAGTCATAGCCTCCAAAACCAGGTGCCTCAGGCATATAACTATGTTTCACAATAATGTCATTCCCTTTTACATCCATAACACCTTCAGATCCAATTAATCGAATCACTTCTTGTCCACCAGTACCACTTACAAAATTTACTTGCAAAGTCATTTGAAAAGCAGGGTGATCGGCATTCTTTCCATATTGCATTACACCCGACATAACGTCTGGCATGTTTCTTCCATCATTCCAATGACTAAA
>CANGMV010000042.1 GCA_947454745.1 Bacteroidota bacterium
AGTTCCCGATTTTTTACTATGTTGATTTAAGGATACATAGCAAATAACCATCAGTCCTTTTCTAATTTTAGCACCGTCAATCAAAGCTGCGTATTGTTTAATCACACCACTCCCCTCGAGTCGTTTAATACGCTCATGAACAGGTGTTGTGCTTAACTGAACTGCTTCGGCAATAGCGGCAACCGACATGCGCGCATTTACTTGTAACAATCTTAAAATGGATAAATCTTTTACATCCAGGGGCACTGTATTTTCAGCAAAATTTGCAGATCCGTTTGAAGATGCATTTGAAGATGTAGCCGAATCCGCTATTTGAGTCTTGTTTTTCATAACAAAAAAGCATTTATAACATTAAAATTAACCTATTATAGCATATTTCACTATTTTTTAGATAAATTTTATTATTATCTCCTACAAATTTACCTTTGGAGCCTAAATAAATACTATTATGGGCTTACAAAACATCGATTTTAGTTTACCGTATAAGGTAGCAGATATCACCCTAGCTGATTGGGGTCGTAAAGAAATTCGTTTAGCTGAAGCAGAAATGCCAGGTTTAATGAGTATCCGTGCCGAGTACGGACCTAGCCAACCTTTAAAAGGAGCTAGAATTGCAGGTTGTTTACACATGACTATCCAAACAGCTGTGTTAATTGAAACATTGACAGCATTGGGTGCCGAAGTAAAATGGAGCTCTTGTAACATATTCTCTACACAGGATCAAGCTGCTGCTGCGATTGCTGCAACAGGTGTAGGTGTTTTTGCATGGAAAGGACAAAGCGTTGAAGAAGGTGATTGGTGTATTGAGCAAACTTTATTCTTTGGTGGTGAAGATCGCCCATTGAATATGATTTTGGATGATGGTGGTGATTTAACCAACATGGTGTTTGATAAATACCCTCAATTCGTTGCAGGCATTAAAGGTTTGAGTGAAGAAACAACAACAGGTGTACACCGTTTATATGAGCGTATGGCTAAAGGCACTTTACCTATTCCTGCGATCAACGTTAATGACTCTGTTACTAAATCTAAATTCGACAACAAATATGGTTGTCAAGAATCATTAGTAGATGCGATTCGTCGTGCTACCGATGTAATGATGGCTGGAAAGGTTGCTGTAGTAGGTTCTTACGGTGATGTAGGTAAAGGCTCGGCAGGTTCATTACGTGGTGCTGGTTGCCGTGTAATTGTAACAGAAATTGACCCTATTTGTGCTTTACAAGCTGCGATGGATGGTTTCGAAGTAAAGAAAATGGAAAATGCTGTTAAAGAAGCAGACATTATTGTAACAGCTTCTGGATGTCGTGATTTGATTACTGAAAAGCATTTCAGAAACATGAAGGACAAAGCAATTGTTTGTAATATCGGTCACTTTGATATCGAAATTGACATGGCTTGGTTGAATAAAAACTATGGTCATACAAAAGATACGATTAAGCCACAAGTTGACTTGTACAATATTGATGGAAAAGACGTTATCGTTTTAGCAGAAGGCCGTTTGGTTAACTTAGGTTGTGCAACAGGTCACCCAAGTTTTGTAATGAGTAACTCTTTCTCAAACCAAACTTTAGCTCAAATTGAGTTATGGACAAATAGCAAAAACTACGAAAACAAAGTATACGTTTTACCTAAGCATTTAGATGAAAAAGTAGCTCGTTTACACTTAGCGAAAGTAGGTGCTGAATTAGACGAATTAACAGCTGAACAAGCTGAGTATTTGGGTATACCTAAGGCTGGACCATTCAAGTCAGATATGTACAGATACTAATATAGCCTTCGCGCTAGAATTAGTTCAAAATACAAAAAGCCCGGCCCCAGAAATGGTGGTCGGGTTTTTTATTTTTAGTATCTTTAGAAAGCTTATTTAACGAGTAAGCCTAAAACAATAAAACGATTGTATATGAAACTCAACAAGTGGACACTATTAGTATTGGCCGTAGTTTGCGGAAGTCAATTAAAAGCACAAAGCCTTAATATTATTCCTGAACCTTTTCATGTTGCAAAAGGAACAGGTGTTTTTCAATTTCCAAAATCGATTGCAATTAATGCGCCATCCAGCGCCAATGATGTAACCGATCAAATTGCATTGCAGTTAAGAAAGGCAACGGGCAAAACAGTTTATTTTAGTAAGAACAATGCAAGTATCAACTTAGATATTATAAAAGACGAAGTATTAGGCACCGAAGGGTATACTTTAAATATAAATGCCGAAGGCATCACTATTAGTGCAAATACCAACGCGGGATTATTTTATGGATGGCAAACCCTACAACAAATTATGCCGTCAGCTGTTTATGCAAAAACAGTACAATCCAATACAAACTGGCAGGTTCCATTTGTATCGGTGATAGATAAGCCACGTTTTGGATGGAGAGGTTTAATGCTAGATGTAAGTAGACACTTTTTTAGCAAGGCCGATGTTAAAGTATTTATAGACGATATGGCACGCTATAAATACAATCGTTTTCACTGGCATTTAACCGATGACCAAGGTTGGAGAATTGAAATAAAATCCCTGCCAAAATTAACCGAAGTGGGTGCCTGGAGAGCAGAACGAAAAGGAAAGTGGATGAATATTACGACTCCCGCTATCAATGAACCAAAAACCTACGGAGGATTTTATACACAAGAGGATATAAAAGAAATTGTTGCTTATGCGAAATCAAAGTTTATTGAAGTAATTCCTGAAATTGATATCCCTGGACATAGTATGGCCATTAACACAGCATACCCACAATTAAGCACGACACCTAATTATCCTTATCAAGTAAATGCAGGAGATGAGTTTATGGATTGGGAAGGTATTAATGGGCACGTAACAGCAAGAATCGACAATTCTTTAGATCCTTCAAATGAATTAGTATATACATATCTCGATAAAATATTTGGCGAAATCGCTCCCCTATTCCCTTTTGAGTATATTCATATGGGAGGTGACGAAAATGCAAAAAACAATTGGGAGAAGTCAGCGAATGTGCAAGCTTTAATGAAAAAAGAGGGCTTGAAAAATCAGAACGAAGTGCAAAGCTATTTTGTACGTCGTGTGCAAAAAATAATCAATAGCAAAGGAAAGAAAATGATGGGTTGGGATGAAATATTGGAAGGTGGATTAAGTGGTGATGCAGCGGTCATGAGCTGGAGAGGTATTGCTGGCGGAGTAGAAGCAGCTAAGCAAGGTCATAAAGTGGTTATGTCACCTAATCAATACAACTATATTGATTTTTATCAAGGTGAATTAACAGCAGAAGGTAAAGTATATTCGGGCTTAAGAATGAAAAAAACTTACAGCTTTGATCCAATTCCGGAAGGTATTGACTCTTCCTTAATTTTAGGAAATCAAGGAAATCAATGGACCGAGCAATTACAAAATATGCGTAATGTTCAATACATGACGTGGCCAAGAGCTTTGGCAATTGCCGAAACTAGTTGGTCGCCAAAGGAAAAGAAAAACTGGAACCTGTTTTCGAAAAAAGTGGAAGCACAATTTGATAAATTAGATGCTGCTAATGTAAAATATGCAAAAAGCATGTTTGACCCAATTGTAACTACGCAGTTAAATACAAAGGGAGAACTTATTGTGAATATGGAAGGCGAAGTAGATGGCTTGAAAATTTGTTATACCATTGATGAATCTATGCCAGATAATTTTAGCGAAGTATTTACAAAGCCATTTGTATTGCCAGAGGATGTTACAATCCTAAGAGTAATCGCTTACAGGGACGGAAAACAAATTAGTAAACTATTAAACATTCCAATAGAGTCTTTAAAGAAAAGAGCAGTGAAAGTGCTGTAAATAAAATATGCTAAAAAAAGTACTCTTCCTCCTTTTATGCTCCCCCCTATTTATACATTCCTTTGCTCAAAAAGGATCCCAGTATAATATTGCAAATTCTAAGGATAGTACTTTATTAAATAGTTTTATTCGATTGTTCAAAGGAAAGCCGAATCCCTTAATTGATTCGACAAGTATCACGATTAACAAGATTATAAAGTCGGTTGAAAGTCAGGAAGGAAAAAGAATTAATCGTATACAAATTGAGCATCGTCATTTTGGCACTTTTGGATTTAGCGACTCCACACACAAATTGAATTTTATTGCACTTGCTGCAAATAAAATGCACAATTTCACTAAGGAAAATACCATTCGGAAAAATTTATTCTTTCACGAGAACGAATACATGAATCCTTTGGTAATTGCCTATAATGAAAAGTGGCTAAGAGACCTTCCCTATTTACAAGATGCGAGAATTGTTGCTTTCCCTTTATTAAGCGATAGCAATAGTGTTGATATTTATGTAATCACAAAAGACATCTTTCCATTTGGGGGTAGTTTGCAGTTTAAAAATACCAATGCTTACGACGCAAGTGCAACTGCCGAAAACATCAATGACCAGGGCAATGCATTTACCATTTCGCACAATTTTGATATGGATCGAAAGGACAAAGCAGGTTGGGGAATGAATTATAGTGCACAGAATATTTTAGGCAGTTTTTTCGATTTGAACATGGGCGCCAATACACTCGAAAACAACTATGCCAATAGCGTTAGCTCTGCAACCAGTATATACCTAAAGGGTTATTTGCCATTACTAAATCCTTTAAGTAAATGGACAGGAGGATTTGAATGGAATGTATCAAACAATAACAATGAATATCCAAATAAATGGAGCGACTCCTTGTACAATGCAAGTTTACGCTATCGATTAAATCATTTTGACAGCTGGATAGGTTATCAATTATTTAATAAATCATGGAATTTTAGCAACGACCATGTTCGACATTTTATTCAATTCAGGTATTTAGACAATCATTTTGTAAACAGACCTGAAAATTATTTATTGCAAATTGACAAGAACTATCAAAATACAATTGCCTACTTAATGTCTTATACTGCTTTTCAACAAAAAATTATTAGAACGCAGTATTTATATGGATTTGGAAGAAACGAGGATTTGCCAACTGGTAAATCGCTCACAATAACTACCGGGCAATACCATCGCGAGAATAATGCCCTTCCCTATCTTGGTGCGATGATCGAAAATTATACCATGCTAAAAAATGAACAATTTCGACATATTGTTATTAGTGCAGGGTCAAGCTATGCCGAGCATCAATTCATGGATGCTAAAATTTTATTGAGCCTAGAACAAATTTCAAAATTACATTATTTAGAAAGTGGCTATAAGTATCGAAGTATCTTGAACCTGAGCATGGCCGAAACTTTAAAAAATAAATTCAATGATGCCTTACTCATTAATAGTATTTACGGCATTCCACAATTAACAAAGGAACGCATACGGGGAGGCACAAGACTGAGTGTTAACTGGGAATCTATTTGGTATAATTCAAGGTCCATTTATGGCTTTAGACAGTCACCATTCGCTTTTGCCAACCTCACCTATATTCGAACCGTAGGAGACCCTTTTGGATCGGGAGATATTTATAGTGCAATTGGTGGCGGAACAAGAGTAAGAAATGAAAACCTGATATTTGGCACTGTTGAAATTAAAGGATTCTATTTCCCAAGGACAAATTTGCAATTAAGCCCATGGAACATAAGCATTACCACGAATTTGAAATTCAAGTATAATTCTAACCTAATTAGCAAGCCTGATTTTGTGCAAGTAAACTAAATTTGTACAACCTTTTAGCGCATTCATTGTTATAAAGTCATGGTTCAAGCATATAATTTTTTAGCCAGCTGGCAATTGTTTCCCGAAAAATGCAATTTCGAATATCAAATTGTACCTAAATCCGGTAATTATAAGATCGAGTCGGTACATGCAGGTCATTTACTCAGCTTTAGTCATAACTGGGTAAGTTTGGAAAATGAAGCATTTTATGCACAGTACCAAGTAAATCCGAATGGAGCATTGCATGATTTTGAAAATAAGGAATTAGCCGATGCAATTGCTGCTGAAATTAACAATGGTTCTTGCTTAACTGTTCAATTTTACAAAGGCGAGC
Source organism: Bacteroidota bacterium (assembly GCA_947454745.1). Classification (GTDB taxonomy): domain Bacteria; phylum Bacteroidota; class Bacteroidia; order Chitinophagales; family Chitinophagaceae; genus Sediminibacterium. The sequence continues at coordinate 5,968 of CANGMV010000042.1, forward strand.
AATTGGTTTTAAAAGTTGTTCATGAAATATTGGCCAATGGGTTTTTAAAAGTGAGTCATTTTGGAAATAAGGAAGATGGCTTGCCTTTTGTGAATACCGAAGTTTACCATAAACAATTAAGCGTGCTGCCTTATGCATCTTCGGCAGGCAGTGTTGCGATTCGTCCAACAAAAGAAGGTGTTATAAAACACAAAGCATTGTCGGCAATGGAGGATCAAACCAACATGCAGTTGAATCAAATTAAAGAGCAAATTGAATTATTAGCAAGACAAGCACAAGAAATAAGAAAAAGAAAGGAATTGAGCTTAATGATTTACGAAGCGAAAATTACTTTTAAACCGCAAATAGGTCAGGTATATCATGTTTATGAAAAAGCCGATGGATCACATGTACTTTCCTTAGTAGCTCCATCGGAATGGGGAGGCGGCTCGGGCCCTTTTGCACAATTTATTGCTACAGTAAAATTACTAGCCGATCATACCTGGGTGGAATGTTAGTTCATTTGTTACTTATATATTAATACCCATATTTCGCTAAAATAGTATCTACTCTTTTTTCAGTTTCAGCATCCTTTACTACTGGAGGTGCATGATGCTTTTTAATGGTCGCATCAATAATTAATGGCCCCTTACAACCCCAATGTTTATTGCTTGTAAATGCATCTACCCCATCAATATCATGTGAAGGATTAGCTCTTGTAAATGCAGCCCATAAAAAGTTTTGCATATTACTCGCCATCCATTTAGCATCTTCGGTTAATACCAACATCGCTACCCCAAGACTTTCCAACAATTCAGCACCCAATCCATTCAAGATGGTTTGCAATAAACTCGTATTTATTTTTGCAGCATTCAAGGCAATAACCCCCGGCATAATTAAATGCGCATCGGCATTCAAATTTTGAATCGCATCAGGAATAGCCGTTGCTAAAGTTCTCATAGGATCTCCATACGCAGCTAGTACTAATTTGGATCCACTATTTAAATTTTCACCCGAATAATCTAAGGTATCTATTGTAGTATTGGTATAAAAATGCAAGTCCCTACTAAAATCCATACGTTCTAAAATGTATTTAAAGAACTCCAACTCGTTATGTGTATTTAGTGTGGTAGTGGATTTTGAATCGGGCGCAGTGATCCATAAAAATTTAGCTAAACTTAATTGCCCCGTACCTAAAATATGGTTGGCAATGGTTAAGATTTCGGCAGGACGCGTGTTGTTTAAATAGGGCGTATACCTTTCACTTCCAATAGCTAGTAACAAAGGATGCACTCCTGCTGCATCCACAGCATGCACTTCCTTTAATCCAGGAATTTCATTGGAAATAGCAGAACCTGTAATGGAATGAATCAATTGTCCAAAACTAGTATCCTCTTGTGGTGGACGCCCCACCACTGTGAATGCCCAAATGGCCTCTTTTCTTGCAAAAACTTTGTGCACTTTCATTACTGGAAAATCATGTTGCAAACTATAATAACCTAAGTGATCTCCAAAAGGCCCTTCTGGTTTATTCTCTCCAGGAAATACTTCTCCAACAATAACAAAATCAGCATCGGTACTCACGCAATATCCATCCACATAAGTATAATTAAAGCGTTTGCCAGCGAGCACCCCCGCAAAATTCATCTCACTCATTCCTTCGGGCAACGGCATAACCGCAGCTACACTATGCGCTGGCGGCCCTCCTACAAACACAC
>CANGMV010000043.1 GCA_947454745.1 Bacteroidota bacterium
AACTGGACAGAGATTCGCCAGTTCAATTTAATGTTCTCTACCGAACTAGGTTCTGTAACCGATGAAGCAAGTACAATTTATTTAAGACCTGAAACAGCGCAAGGTATTTTCGTTAATTTTTTGAATGTGCAAAAAACGGCAAGAATGAAAATTCCTTTCGGTATTGCACAAACAGGAAAAGCGTTCAGAAACGAAATTGTTGCTCGTCAATTTATATTTAGAATGCGGGAGTTTGAGCAAATGGAAATGCAATTTTTCATTAAGCCCGGCACTCAAAAAGAATGGTATGAGCATTGGAAAAACGAACGTATGCAATGGCATTTAAGCTTGGGCATTGCCGAAAGCAAATACCGTTTTCATGACCACGTTAAGTTAGCGCACTATGCCGATGCTGCATTGGATATTGAATATGAATTTCCATTTGGTTTTAAGGAAGTAGAGGGTATTCATTCTCGCACTGATTTTGATTTAAGTCGTCACCAAGAGTTTAGCAAAAAGAAAATGCAATACTTTGACACAGAGATTAATCAGCATTATATTCCTTATGTTATTGAAACTTCGATTGGATTGGATAGGATGTTTTTGTTAATCTTATCTAACGCTTACGAAGAAGAAACAATTACCAAAGAGGATGGTAGCACCGATTCGAGGGTAGTATTGCATTTGCCTGCAAGAATCGCACCTAACAAATTGGCAATTTTGCCATTGACAAAAAAAGATGGCTTGCCTGAGTTAGCAAAAGAATTAATGGATGAATGCAAAAAATCATTCCATTGCTTTTATGAGGAAAAAGATGCGATTGGCAAAAGATATCGTCGTCAGGATGCCATTGGTACTCCTTTCTGTGTAACTATTGATCATCAAACAAAGGAGGACGGAACAGTTACTATTCGTCACCGTGATTCTATGACGCAAGAGCGTATCCCAATGAGTCAAGTAAAGTCATTGGTGTTAGAAGCCATTAATAAGTAATATTTGCAAATAATATAGTCCATTAAAAAGCCTCGATTCATTCGAGGCTTTTTTGTAAGTATGTATTTCAGCGGCTGCTTAACCAAATGATTCGAAGTGAACTTGTTTTTTGTCTAACCCAAGTTCTGTCATGTTTTTGCGTGCATCGTCGATCATCGCTTTCCATCCACATAGCCAAACATGCGCAGTTTCTTTATTGTTTTTTAATAATTCTTGGTAAACAGGGTGAACGTATCCTTTATGAGATCCTGCAGGCACTTCGTTTTCTCTTGAATAACAAGGGTGGAAATGAAATCCTGGTTCTTTTGCTTCTAATGCTTTTAATTCATTGATATATAATCCATCTTCAAATTTTCTACATCCGAAAATTAAATGAATATTGTTGTGTGCAATTTTATTTTCATGAATATAGGTGATCATGGAACGGAAAGGAGCGATACCTGTTCCTGTACAAATAAAGTAAACATCGTTGTCGAAATTCTTAGGTAAGGTAAATACACCTTGTGGGCCTCTTAGTGTAATTTTAGAACCTACCGATACTTCATTAAATAAATAGGTCGTTCCCAGGCCACCTTCTAAATGTACAATTATAAGTTCGAAAGTGTTGGTGCCATTAGGCGCCGAAGCTATGGAGTAACTTCTCCATCTTTTATTTTTTTGCTCATGAATAGGTAAATCCAATGTAACGAACTGGCCAGGTATGTAATCAAATTTTTCAAGACTTGGAATTTCGAAGTAAAACTTTTTCGTGTTGGGAGTTTCATTTTCAATTTTGGTGATTACTCCTTCTACCCATTCTAGTGCCATAATATGCCATTTTAGTTATTAGTAATAAAAACCCTTTGTACATATACTTTATTGTTAGCATAAATTTTTACAAAGTAAATACCCGTAGGCAAGCTTTCAATCGTAATATGTTGCGGAGTTCTCTGGTTTATTAGGTTTTCTTTTTGAAAAACCTTTCCACCCATCGAATTCATTATTTCTAATGAAATTTTTTGGGTTTGAATATTGCTAAATTGAATGTAAAAAGAATTACCTCTTATCATGTTCTCGACAAAGTCATCGGAACTTATTTTCAAGCTAATTTCTTTCGCACTTGCCTCGGCAACATCTGTCACCAAAATTAGTTTATTATCTGATATGTTTTGACAATCTCCCGCAAACGTTGCCACTTTGTACATGGCATTTCGGTTGGCTTTATAGGATTGATTGGTTGCCCCTTGTATTAAAGAGTCATTCATATACCATTGATAAGTTGATGCAGCACTACTTATTAAACTGTCCGCGCTTTGAGTAATCGTGGGCTTATTGCTGGCGACAATATTTATTAAAGCAGCGGGACTCATACAATCGGCCGAACTAACTTGCGTATTGTAAAAGAAGTAGAAAAAGTTTTGGAAATTGACATTTGGATTCGCTGTTGTTGGAAGCGCACTATTCCCTGTAAAACTAAAGGCCTTAGTGGGTCCAATTGGATAGGTCGGATCGGTTGCGCCATTGTTTCTGAAAATGCTTGCACTATCACATTTTACAATAATAATATAGTCACCTGCTTGTGGTACTTTAAAGTTCAATGCATACATCCTGCCGGTGTCGCCTGCTACATAGTTAGATGCGCCAGGAGTTGGGCTAGGACTACTTGCTGGAATATTGAGAGAAGTAGTTTGTATTGGGTAGTAACTAAAAGTTCCGTCGGCATTGACTGTGCCTAAAGTACCTAATATAAAATCTACTTTACCCGGATAGCTTGAATATAGTTTAGTGGTTTCAATAGTCATAGGTGCAGTTGCATTAAATTTCATATAATTGCCACTAAAGCTATTGTAGCCTCCACTTCCTGCTAAACTTGTGTTGGTTAAAGGAGGTATAAAACCTCTATAACCTTGCGTAACATATACACTTGACGGACTACCAGCTCCATTTGCGACACTCCCGGTTGCGATTGGATTATATAACGCACTAGAATCATACCAATAGTAATTGCTACCACTTATAGGATTGGTGATAGCGAATTTCAAGCTCCCATTACATAATGAAGCAGTAGCAGTAGGCGCAGTAATTTCTGCAGCACTTACAATGGTACTCGTAATGCTATTATTATTTATTTGCTGGTCGTTCGCAATACTAGCAGTAGCAGTTATGGTATACGTTGTATTTGCTTCAATTGCAATTGGTTTTTGGAAAGTATAGGTCATATTTTCCAATCCATTTAAACGTCCAGCGAAAATTTCATTCACATTTAAAATGGTAGTGCCCCCTTTTTTTACAAGGATATTTAAAGGAATATTAGACTGAGCCGTAGAGCCATTGTTCACTAGTTTAATAGTAATATATTGAATAGGTCTTTTGCAAATACCTGCAGTTGGATTAATAATATCGCTTAACTGAATATCATTCGATGGGTTATTAATTTTTAAGGTATAGTCCTGCGTTTCTCCAATTGCGTATGAGCCACATGCCAATACATTTGCATCGGAATTGGTTTCCATCACTACGATACGCATTTTTATTAATTTGCCAATCGTTAAGCCATTGGGTAAATTAATGGAGGCGGTATAATTTCCATTGGTTAAAGCTGCACTCGTTAAAGCCGTTTCATTACTATCAAAAATACCATTGTTATTATAGTCAATAAATACTTTTACATATCTAGTAAGGTTAGTGCCGTCGGCAGTGCCCAATTTTAAAAAGATGGGAAGCACGCCGCTAGGCTCACCATTTATAAATAAATTGGTATTGTCGATATATTGATTGCTGGAAGTGTTGGTGTATTGAATATTATTAATGCTAATGCTATCAATACGGGTACCTGCATTGCTGGATGCACTAGATGCACAATAGGCTGCACCACCTGCACCACTAATGATAAGTGAGTATGCCTGTTGACCTCTATCTAGTGTTCCTTTGTGGTTGATGGAAATAGTATAACTACTTCCTATAAGTGTGGAATCTATTTCGACTTTTTCTACATTGTCAATACTATTTACGCCACGAACTGCTGGATTATCTGGCACAGCTCTATTCAATGTCCAAGGGTAGTAAATGCTTGTGCCTTTTTTTATAACTAAATCTAAATCATTTACTAAACGATGTGTGGTATCATTTAATGTACTCGATGTAGTGCCTTTAATATCGGTCCATACAATGGTTGCCTTTAATGGCTTTGTGCCCGATGCTACAACTGTTTTGGAAAATGTTGCACCATTTTGTAAAACATTTTCATAAACTAAATCAACACTGGTTGAGCTATTATTGGAAGTAAGTGCATTGTTCAAAACATTCGCTGCTTCGGCTTCATTTAAAACGCCCCATCCAAATTTATAATCCGGTCCTGGTGCAGTACCTGCTTCGCTGGCTGCATGAATTGCCAATCCTTTTATGGTAGCTGCTTTAATGAATTTATTAGGACTTGCTTTTTGACTTAATTCTTGAAGTAATAATAAGGAGCCTGCTGCACTGGGCGCTGCCATGGAAGTACCACTTAAATAGCCATAACTCGAATCATTGGTACTTACAGTTGAATACACTGTTTGCCCATCTGTAACTAAGTCTGGTTTAATTCTACCATCGTCGGTCGGTCCCCAGGAACTAAAGCTAGTCATTACTGCATCGGAAGGCTTTAGGTACCCAGCACTAATGGGAGCGATGGCACCCACAGTTAAAATATTTTTTGCATTTACATCGGTCGGTAAAGTTTCATAACTATTATTACTGCTTAAACTATCAGGTCGGTTACCTGCATTGTACCATTTCCCATTTTGATCTCTTCTCCAATAGGGCTGACCAACAGCAGGTCCAGTACTTGATCGGTTATTGCCTGCCGATTTTACGATTAAATAATAGGGTGCATTATAGGCAATGGAATCATAGGTTTGACCTGTTGTTTCATACAGTCCGAATTTGTAATCTTCTTTCTCATTCCACTTTCCATTAAATTCCCATCTTGCAGAGTCCGTGTTGTAATCCCATCCCGAGACAGTGCCATAGGAATGATTTGAAACAAGTAAACCGTTGGAGGCTGCAGCTGCCATTTCGGAAGCATCATTGTTCCAGTCATATGCTTGTGCTCCTTTTATGCCATATGCCATTCCTTTCGAAAGTGCATTAATACCTTTACTCATCATAATACCTGCAACATGCGTTGAGTGTTCAACAACCTTAGAGGCATTGTCTTTTAAAGTTATTCTTCCCGCAAATTCAACATGGGTAAGCCTTGGAGAAGACTCGTCCCAAATGCCTAATCGATTGGTTAAACTATCACTTGCGCCATTTAAATTAAATCCAGAAATGCCGCCATTCCAAAGTTGATTGGTATTAATTGTAATGGCTTGTACAGGATCAGAGAATGTTGTATAATAAATTGGTTGACCAAAATTGTCGATACCAACTAAACTTGCAGTTCGATTGTTTTTTGATTGATATTGTAAAGCCCATCCCTTTTCTTTCGCTTTAATAACTGCATCGCTAAAATTAGCTCTTGAACTTTGCTCAAAAGATTTAGCAGCGTTCACTAAAATAGTTTTTCGAGTTTCGATTTGTGCTTGTAATGAACCTCCTAAAATAAACACAGCAAAAATTGAATATAGAATTTTGTGCATGAAGTGGAATTGGTAATGTGAACGTTATTATTAGTTACCTTAAAAATACAATGAAATCTCGGTATATTTATGCGTATTTTTAAGCTAAATTAACCTGTAGTGAAACCTCTAAAATATTTAGTCTTAGGCTTTTTTCTAATTTCTTTTTGCTCCTGTGGCATGAGCCAAATTTTTGGTGGAAAAGTAAATTTTAAAGGGCAGGTTAAGGAACAAAAGAACAACGCTATGCCATTAAAAGGTGGAACTGTTAGCAAAGGGCTAGGCTTTAAGACGATTGTTTATGTTTATGCGCCTACCACTGTGCCCGAAATTGATGACAATAAGACGCTTGGCCCCATAACTACAAAAATCAGAACGCAATTAATTGATTCAGTTCAAACGGACAATTTGGGGTATTTTAAAATGCATTTACAACCCGGCAAATACAGTGTTTTTGTAAAATATGAAAATGGCTATTATATTCCCTTCTTTTCCGGGACGAATTGGGTTTCGTTAATAGAAATTAAAGCGGGTGCAGTTACTAATTTGGATATTAATATAAGTTCCCCCCGCAGTTATGAGTAAGTAACTAAACAAGTTAAGCCAAGGTTTGGTATCTTTGTGGCTTCGGTATGAATGAACAATCTTTGTTTGAGCGTTATAAACAATCCCCCCTCCTAAATAATTTGGTGGATAGGGTCGCTATGTCTCAAAATGAAACAAAGCCATTCCAAGCATTTCTACAAAATTTAAATGGATCCTCTGCAGCCTTTGTTTTACAGGCCATTTTTACACATCCTGCAACCAGCCATTTAAACCATGTAGTGGTTTTAAACGACGCCGAAGAAGCTGCTTATTTTTTCAATTCTATCGAAAGTGTGACCGAGGCATTGGATTTATTTTATTTCCCCTCTTCCTTTAAATCACCCCATAATTTTAGTGCATTAAATCCATCGCATGTAATGCTAAGAACAGAAGCATTAACAAAGATTTCGATGGGCGGGAATAAGAAAATAATAGTTACTTATCCCGAAGCACTTTTCGAAAAAGTGGTGATGGCCAAAACCTTGCAACAAAATATTATTCAAATTAAGACCAATGACAATTTAGATGTAAATGGATTGATGCAACAAATGGTCGATTATGGATTTGAGCGTACCGATTTTGTGTATGAGCCAGGGCAATTTGCATTGAGAGGAGGTATATTAGATATCTATTCATTTGGCAATGAGAAGCCTTATCGAATTGAATTGTTTGGGGAAGAAGTAGACAGTATAAGGCTTTTTGATCCTGCATCACAATTAAGTGAACGCAAGTTATTGCAAGTAAATATTATTCCCAATGTAACCACACAATTCGAGGACACGAACAAAATTCCATTATTAGATTTTTTAGCTAAGGATACTATTGTTTGGTTAAAGGATTGGGATGTGACCAAGCAAAAAGGAATGGATCAATACGAGTCGGTACAAACTTTTATTACGCATCATGCTGCTATGAATAAGGCAGATGATACTGATCCGCATAAAAAAGAATCGCAGTTGGAAGATTTCGAAACGGTGGAAGACACTGAACGAACTCTTCAAAATTATACCCTAATTGAATGGGGGTTTCATGCGCATTTAAGTACCGACAAAATTGTTTTCAATACACAATCGCAACCTATTTTTAATAGACAGTTTCAGTATTTAATTGCCAATTTGCAAGACTTAGAAAAGCAAGGGTATGCATTGTATTTGTTTGCAGAGCAAGCCAAACAATTGGAGAGATTACACGCCATTTTTACGGATTTAAAAACGGAGATTCAATTTACGCCAATTGTAAAAAGCATTCATGAAGGATTTATAGATCATGACCATAAAATGGTTTGTTATACCGATCATCAAATTTTTCAACGTTACCATAAATACAAAGTAAAACAAGCCTATAGTAAGAGTAAGGCCATTACGCTAAGAACCTTACGGGACTTACAGTCTGGCGATTATGTAACGCATATTGACCATGGAGTTGGTGTGTATAGTGGCTTGCAAAAAATTGAAGTAAATGGGCATGTGCAGGAGGCTGTAAGGATCATTTACAAAGACA
>CANGMV010000044.1 GCA_947454745.1 Bacteroidota bacterium
ATTGGAGAATAGTTTTTAGATTTGATGAGGAAAATGTTTACGATGTAGATTTGGTAGACTATCATTAATTTTACAGCATGATTAGAAGTATAAAATATAATACACATCCAGGGGAAATACTTAAAGAAGAAGTGGTTCTTGCTAATCAATTGACTATAACGGAAGCTGCAACCTTAATGGCTATATCTAGAAACACGCTTTCTAATGTACTAAATAGAAAAGCTCCCATCACTCCGCTACTAGCAACAAGGATTGCTAAAGTATTTGGAGGTACTGCCGAAATTTGGATCAGACTTCAACTTTCTTTTGACATGAAAGAAGCTGAGCAATTAAGTAAAAGTTTGAAACTAAAACCATTCAAAGCTAAAAAGCAACAAACTGCTTAGTTACTAAACGCTCTTAAACTGTTCTAAAAAGCGCAGGTCGTTTTGTGAATATAAACGTAAGTCGTTGACTTGGTATTTCAACTGTGCAATTCTTTCTACACCCATACCAAACGCAAAGCCAGTATACTTTTCAGGATCAATGCCAAAATTTTCCAACACTTTTGGATGCACCATCCCTGATCCTAAAATTTCCACCCATCCTGTGTGCTTACATATATTACATCCTTTGCCAGCACATATTTGACAACTGATATCCATTTCGGCACTTGGTTCTGTAAATGGAAAATAACTTGGACGGAATCTTACTTTCACGTCTTTACCAAACATTTCTTGTACGAAGAAATAGAGTGTTTGTTTTAAATCAGCGAAGCTTACATTTTCATCGATATACAATCCTTCTACCTGATGGAAAAAACAATGCGCTCTTGCCGAAATAGTTTCATTACGATATACACGACCTGGACATATTACACGAATAGGTGGCTTTTGTGTTTCCATCACACGCGCTTGTACACTACTAGTATGTGTTCTTAATAACCATGCTGCATTATTTTCGCTCGCTTCTTGCACATAAAATGTATCCTGCATATCACGCGCTGGATGATCCTCGGGCAAATTCATCGCGCCAAAATTATGCCAGTCATCCTCCACTTCTGGGCCTTCCGCTACCGCAAATCCTAAACGTTTAAAAATGGATACCATTTGGTTACGCACCAAATTCAATGGATGTCTTGTTCCAACAGCAACGGGATCACCCGGTAATGTGAAATCAAATTTTGCAGATTGCTCGTCGCTATCACCTAATGCTGATTGCAATTGCTGCATTTTTTCTTCGGCCATCATTTTAAAGGCATTCAATATTTGGCCAAATTCTTTTTTCTGCTCATTGGGCACATTCTTCATTTCGCCCATGATTTCTTTAACCAAACCCTTGGTTCCTAAATATTTAATACGGAATTGCTCTACTTGTTCCGGGGTGGTTGCCACCGTAGCTGCAATCTCGGCCTTCATGGCTTCTATTTGTTGTAACAATTGCTCCATATTGCGAATATACGCAAAAACCACACTTTGGTTTTAGATGCAAGAGAAAAATTAACCGTAAAATCCCTTACATTTGTTACTCGTTGAAGATTTAATACATGGAGTACAATACAGCAAGAAGCATAATGGGGATGAGAGAGTATGGCCGTCACGTTCAAAGGATGGTGGACCATCTTATGACCATTGAGGACAAAGCCAAACGTCAAGAACAAGCCCAAGTGGTAATTGAGTTGATGGGCTTCTTAAATCCTTCCCTTAAAAATATCGAAGATTACAAGCATAAATTATGGGATCACCTATTTTTTATGAGCAATTTTAAATTGGACGTGGAAAGCCCTTATCCGATTCCTACCAAGGAAACTTATAAGCAAAAGCCTGATCCTCTGCCTTACCCTAAACGCAAAATTAAATATGCGCATTTGGGTAAGAACTTAGAATTGGTAATTGACAAAGCCATGGCCGAAACGGACGAAGAAAAGAAAGCTGGATTTGCGAATAGCATTGCTCACTATATGAAGCTAGCTTATAGTAACTGGCACAAAGAATTAGTGCAAGATGATGCCATCCGTAATGAATTAAATTCCATTACAGGTGGAGGTCTTGAATTTAGCAATACCCCTTACATCAAACACCGCAATCAAAACTTTGAGCGCGACGAATACCGTCCTGCTGGTGGAAGATGGCAAAACAACAACCGCAACCGCGGAGGTAGTGGTGGTGGCCGTGGACCTGGTGGTGGTAGTGGCGGCGGTGGTAGAAACAACAATAACCGCAATTTCAAAAAGCGTTACTAATAATCAAATTCAATCCCGTCCGTTTTACTGATGGGATTTTTTATGTCTTGATTCAAGAAAAGTTTAATTTCGTTTTACAATCTATTTTATGAGTTCATTCGAAGTAATAGGTGGCCATGCATTAAAAGGAACAATCATTCCACAAGGTGCAAAAAACGAAGCCTTACAAATTTTATCTGCAGTGGTGTTAAGTAGTGACCCCATTAGTATTTCAAACATTCCCAATATTGTGGATGTAAATTTATTAATTGAACTCTTACATGAAATGGGTGTGCGTGTAGAAAAATTAAGCGAAGGCACTTATCGTTTTCAGGCCGACAAAATTGATCCCAACTATTTAGCTTCTGAAGATTTTAGAAAAAAGAGTGGACGTTTAAGAGGCTCTGTAATGCTTGCTGGTCCTATCTTAGCGCGTTACAATGTTGCTTACTTACCAAAACCAGGTGGTGATAAAATTGGTAGACGTCGTTTAGATACGCATATAATTGGTTTTCAAAAATTAGGTGCACAATATGCTTATGATGAAACACTTGCTTGTTTCACGATTAAAACAAAGGGACTTATTGGATGTTATATGTTATTGGATGAACCTTCGGTTACAGGTACGGCTAATATTGTAATGGCGGCTGTTTTAGCTGAAGGCATTACAACTATTTACAATGCTGCTTGTGAACCCTATTTGCAACAATTGTGTAGTATGCTAAATAGAATGGGCGCAAAAATTACGGGCATTGGCAGTAATTTATTAACCATCGAAGGGGTGAAAAAATTAGGGGGTACCGAGCATCGCATTTTGCCCGACATGATCGAGATTGGCTCTTTCATTGGTTTAGCGGCCATGACAAAAAGTGAGATTCGCATTAAAGATGCTGGCGTGCAACACTTAGGAATTATTCCAGATAAGTTCCGATTACTTGGAATTGATTTTGATATTCAAGGAGATGATATTTTTATTCCTGCACAAGAAGATTACGAAATCCAAACCTATATGGATGGTGGTATACTTACCATTTATGACAATCCTTGGCCAGGTTTTACGCCCGATTTATTAAGCATTGTTTTAGTTACTGCAACACAAGCAAAAGGCAGTGTACTTATTCATCAAAAAATGTTTGAGAGTAGATTGTTCTTTACAGATAAATTAATTGATATGGGTGCACAAATTATTTTGTGTGATCCGCATCGCGCTACAGTTATTGGATTAGGTCGTAAATATCCTTTACGTGGTATTACCATGAGTAGCCCGGATATCCGCGCTGGACAAGCATTGCTGATCGCTGCATTAAGCGCCGAAGGGAAAAGCACCATTCAAAATATTGAACAAATAGACCGCGGTTATCAAAACATTGATACGCGTTTACAAGCATTAGGTGCTGATATAAAGAGAATTAGTTAAGTTTTAAATTAGCAGAAGTCCTGAGCTTTGAGGCATAGCGTAAAAAAAAGGTGAATTTATATACGTTAAGAAACACTGCATGTTTGAGCACAATGTGCGCGTTCAGTGTTTTAGTATATAAATTCACCTTTTAGCGTAATGCCGATAGTGAAGGGCGAGCTAATTTAAAACTTAGCTGGTGTTCCGAACTTAGGAATTGATTTTTTTATGAACGCTTTTAAATGTTCATTGCTTGTTGCTAAATCTTCTTTACGTATGTACATCATGTGTCCACTGCGGTATCCTTCCCAAAACATTCTGTCTTGAATTTTTCCTGCAGCATCCATTTGCCACATATTGTATTTCGCATTAAAATAATCACAAGCACCATCGTAGTATCCTGATTGTACCAATAAATGTAAGTACGGATTTTGCATCATCGCTTCGGCTAAGTCGCTACCCGTATGGTTATTATTGCTATCCCAAGGATATACTGGGCCAAAAATATTGTACTCTAAGTCGGTCTTATAGCCCAACTCGTCTCTTAAATAAATATTAATAGCTGGTGTAAAGGAATGTTCCCAACTTGTTAATTCTGCATTGTATTCTGGATCCTCTCCTGCGTCTTTTTTATCAAGACCTATATAACGAGAATCCAAACGACCCACGGTTTTTCCTTGGTCTCTTAATAATTCTTTCCAGAAAAAACTAAATGGCACTTCTAAATTTTGTTGTGCAATAGCAGTTTCACTAATACCAATATAGCCCGACATTTTTTTAACAATCTCTTTTTTCTTTTCTGCATTTAACACACCACCTTGTGCAATTGCTGGTATTAATTCATTCACAGTGAATGTTTCTACTTCAGGTAAATATGCCGTTAAATCCTTTCCTTGATATTCCTTTGATAGTTTTTTATGATACCATGCAGTGGCTGCCATATAAGGTAAGCGCAAAGCCGCATTGGTAGGGCCTTCGCGTTTAATGCCCAATTCGGTTGGAGACACTAAAATCACACCATTTAAATACATCCAATGACGTGCTTGTAATTCCAATGACAATCCTGATACTCTTGTAGTACCATAACTTTCTCCAATTAAGAATTTAGGGGATGCCCATCTTTTATTGCGTACTACAAATGTGCTAATCCAATCGGCCAAATATTTTACATCGGCATTCACGCCGAAAAATTTAGAAGCAGGTACCGACTTGTCTAAAATTCTAGAAAAACCCGTATTCACTGGGTCTACATATACAATGTCGGCAACATCTAAGATTGAATTTGGATTTTCTTCAAATCCATAAGGTTGAACAGGATAACCCTCTTCATCTATTTTTAATTTTTTTGGACCTGTATAGCCTAAGTGCATCCATACACTCGCTGTTCCTGGACCACCATTAAATGAAATCACCAAAGGGCGTTCATCTCTATTCGTTACATCGGTTCTTTCATAATACACATAAAATAATCCTGCAATGGCTTTTCCGTCCTCATCCCAAACTGGAATGGTGCCTGTCACTGCTTTGTAAGGTACTTTTTGTCCCTTAATGGTTACTTCCCCTTTTGTTTCGGTTTTAGCTTCCAATGAAAGTTCTCTTTTGAATCCAGGGTTTTTGTCTTCCTGTTTTGCCTTTACACTTTCATCACCTGATTTTTGTGCTTGAGCAAACAAACTTGTAACCATAAATAAGGCTACCCACAATTGTTTTTGCATATTGTTGATTTTTAAATAGTATGTTTTAGGATAGATAAATATACGGCATAATTTAATTAAATTTGAGCATGTCAACCAGTTTGAAAAAAGTAATCATTTTAGCCGCACCATCAGGAGCTGGCAAAACCACGATTACCAAATATTTATTAGAAAGATTCCCACGTTTGGCTTTTTCTATTTCTGCTACAACCCGCTCGCCTAGAGGCACGGAGCAAGATGGCGTTGAATACCATTTTTTAAGTTTAGCCAAATTTGAAGGGCTAATTTATCAAAATGAATTCTTAGAATACGAACAAGTATATGAAGGTGTTTATTATGGCACTTTAAAATCGGAGCTAGAACGCATTTGGGCCTTGGACAAAGTGCCCGTTTTAGATATAGATGTGAAAGGTGCAATTCATGTTCAAAAACAATTAGGGGATAAAAGTCTTTCTATTTTTATTATGCCTCCTTCGGTGGATGCTTTGCGTGAAAGATTATTGAACCGACAAACCGAAACACCCGAAAGCATTCAAACTAGAATTGACAAAGCTGAATATGAAATGAGTTTTAGCAATCAATTTAATGCGATTGTTAAAAACGAAGTATTGGAAACAGCCTGTACTGATGCCGCTAATTTACTTGTTCAATTTTTAGGTCCTGATTTCATAAAATAATTTTATTACTTAAAACATACTACTATGTCTTTGCAAGGAAAAACAGTGTTTATAACCGGAGGGAGCAGAGGCATAGGAAAGGCCATTGCTTTGAAATTAGCTGGAGCAGGCGCTAATATTGTGATTGCTGCTAAGTCGGTGGAAGAAGATCCTCGTTTAGGGGGTACGATATTTTCGGCTGCTGCCGAAGTAGAAGCCCTAGGTGTGAAAGCATTGGCAGTGCAAGTTGATATTCGTGACGAAGCACAAATTGCTGCAGCGATTCAATTGGCTGTTGAAAAATTTGGAGGGATTGATATTGTCATTAACAATGCATCGGCCATTCAATTAACTGATACCGAAAATACACCGAGCAAAAGATTTGATTTAATGCACAGCATTAATGTACGTGGTACTTTTTTGGTGGTGCAACATGCTTTGCCTTATTTAAAAAAATCAACGCACGCACATATCCTTACTTTATCTCCTCCTATTAATTTAGATCCAAAGTGGTTGGGACCACATGTAGCTTATACGCTTTCAAAATACGATATGAGCATGTTGGCTATTGGCTGGGCCGCTGAATTTAAAGACGATGGTATTGCTTCAAACGCTTTGTGGCCGCGCACGACCATTGACACTGCCGCTGTTAGAAATTTACTAGGGGGTGAGATGTTAGCCAAGATGAGTCGCACGCCTGCGATATTAGCAGACGCTGCTTTTTATATTTTGTCGAAAGAAAAATTAGCCTACACTGGAAAAACATTTATTGACGAGGAAGTAATGGCCGCAGAAGGTATTTCCGATTTGTCGTCTTACTCAGTGGTGCCAGGTGCCACCTTATACACCGATTTATTTTTATAAAATTTTAATAATTATCTTAACCATCGCCCATGAAACAATTTATTATTTGTGGTTTAATGCTTGCTTCTTTAACAAGCATGGCTCAAAAGAAAAGCAAATTAAATCCTACGGATGCTGCTGTGAATGCGAATAAGGAAGCTACGATAAATGCATTAAATGCAAGTTATGATGCAGACAAAAAAACAGCTTTGCAAATTTGGGATTTTGCCGAAGTAGGTTATAAGGAAAATAAAAGTTCGGCCTTGCATGTTCAACATTTAAAAGATGCTGGCTTTACTGTAGAAACAGGTGTAGCAGGTATTCCAACTGCTTTTGTGGCTACTTATGGTTCGGGGAAACCTGCTATTGGTATTTTAGCCGAGTATGATGCTTTACCTGGTTTAGCACAAAACGCAGTGCCAGAAAAATCAATCATTGCTGGTAAAAATGCAGGTCATGGTTGTGGTCATCATTTATTTGGTACTGCAAGTGTATCGGCTGGTATTGCTATTAAAGAATTAATTGCTGCTGGTAAATTAAAAGGTACCATCAAAGTATATGGCTGTCCTGCCGAAGAAGGTGGTAGCGGTAAAGTATTTTTAGTACGTGCTGGTTTATTCAACGATTTAGATGCAGTGATTCACTGGCATCCTGATGATGTAAATGCAGTGACTACGACAAGTGCTTTAGCGAATAAGTCGGCTAAATTTAAATTTTATGGTATCTCGGCTCATGCTGCAGCACAACCTGAACAAGGTCGTTCGGCTTTGGATGCAGTAGAAGCCATGGACAATATGGTGAACATGATGCGTGAACATATTCCTCAAGAAACAAGAATTCACTA
>CANGMV010000045.1 GCA_947454745.1 Bacteroidota bacterium
CATTAAAAAATTCTTATTGGTTTTATTGTGTATGGTTACTGCGCGATCTACTGCCATGGCTTTTAATCGTTATTTAGACAGACATTTTGATAAACTCAATCCACGAACTGCCATTAGAGAAATACCAGCTGGAATCATTAAAGCCGAAAAGGCATTGTTGTTTATTCTTATTAATGCTGGCTTGTTTATAGTAGCTACTTATTTTATCAATCTCATTTGTTTTTATTTATCACCTGTTGCATTGTTTGTAATTCTTTTCTATAGTTATACAAAACGATTTACTTATTTATGTCATGTCGTATTGGGAATTGGCCTTTCATTAGCACCTATCGGGGCTTATTTAGCAGTCACAGGAAGCTTCGCATTATTGCCATTACTTTTCTCATTCGCAGTGGTTTTTTGGGTGAGTGGATTTGATGTTATTTATGCATTACAGGATATCGATTTCGATCAATCACAATCCTTATATTCTATTCCTAGTTATTGGGGATTGAATAAGGCATTAA
This sequence comes from Bacteroidota bacterium, assembly GCA_947454745.1. Taxonomy (GTDB): domain Bacteria; phylum Bacteroidota; class Bacteroidia; order Chitinophagales; family Chitinophagaceae; genus Sediminibacterium. Next base: position 507 of record CANGMV010000045.1, read on the forward strand.
ATATTGCAAGGGTATTGCATGTGTTTTCAGCAGCATTTGTAATTGCAGCCTATTTTGTAGGTGGTTTTCATTTTTTGTATATTGGTGGATTGCTGGTATTTATAGGCATGTTGATTTATCAGCATAGTATTGTAAAACCAAATGATTTAAGCAAAGTGAACATTGCTTTTATGACGGCCAATGGAATTGCGAGTATTGTATTTAGTGTATTTGTAATTGGTAGTTTAATTATTCAAATTTTGGCGAATATCCCTTCTGCTGTTATTCATTAAATCAAACAATCAATCAAATCACTTTGGCTAGAATTATTTGTATCGACTATGGCGGAAAAAGATGTGGACTGGCAGTGACCGATCCTTTGCAAATTATTGCCACTGCATTAACCACGGTTGCAACCAAAGAATTGTATACTTATTTGGCGGCCTACTTTGCTAAAGAGCCTGTTGAGTTAATTTTAATTGGGGAGCCTTTAAATTTGGACGACACGCCTACGCATGCCACGCCGTTGGTAAAAAAAGCAATTATTGAACTCAATAAAAAATTTCCGCAGCTACCCGTTTTAACAGTGGACGAAAGGTTTAGTTCAAAAAATGCAGTGCGTGCAATGGTGGAAATGGGCATGAAAAAAAAGGACCGTCAGGACAAAAAAAATGTAGATCAAATAGCCGCTACCATTCTATTACAGGAATATTTAACAAATCGCTCTTAAATACGGGTCCATTCCACAGGCGTTTATGCCTATTTATTTCTACCTTTGCGTATATTATAAAGTAGAAATATGATTTTACCTATTGTTGCATATGGAGCAGCTGTATTAAGAAAAGTGAGTGAGCCTATCGAGGCGGATTATCCAAATTTAAAGGTGTTGATTGATGATATGTGGGAAACCATGTACGAAAGTAATGGAGTGGGTTTAGCAGCGCCTCAAATCAATAAGCATATTCGTTTGTTTGTGGTAGACAGTGAACAAATTTTTTCAAATGCCGAGCCTGAAGACGAAACGTATCCAGATGCGCCAGGTATTAAAAAAGCGTTTATCAATGCACAAATTGTAGAGTTGAGTGGTAAGGAGTGGGTTTACAATGAGGGATGTTTAAGTATTCCTAAAATTAGAGAAGATGTATCCCGTCATGAAACGGTGAAGCTTTCTTATATGGATGAAAATTTCGTACAACATACAGAAATATTTACGGGAATGACTGCACGTGTAATTTTACATGAATACGATCATATCGAAGGTAAATTGTTCATTGATTATATTAAGCCACTGAGACGTAAAATGTTGCAAGGCAAATTAAACGATATCAATAAAGGCAAAGTACGTGTTGATTATAAAATGATTCAATTAAAATAAGTATAATGGATAAAAACTTTAAAACGGTATTGTTGGCATTTTCTATAATCATGTCGACAAGTGGTTATGCACAAGATTCCACTGTGAATAACGAAGGTTTAAAATACACTTTAAGCGATGCCATTGTACGCAATCACTTTAATTATAAAGCAATATTGCAACGTATTAAAGAAGACTCTAGTTTTTACAAAGCATTTAAAACCTTGCGTACCATTGGTTATAGCTCGTATAACCATATTGAAATGAAGGACAAAGAGGGTAAAATGCAAGCTTCATTAGATAGTAAAACAAGACAAAATCATATTGGTAATTGTAGAACCATGGATGTGTTGGAGGAAAATGTAACTGGTGATTTAAGAAAAGAAGATGGCTCGTATAATTACGTGACACCTTCCTTATATGCTAGTTTGTTTTTTACTAAGGGAACCATTTGTGGAGAGACGAATATTGTATCAGGTAAAAAAAGAACCATCTCGGGGACAGGTATTGAAAAAGCAAAAGAACAATTAAAAATGTTGTTCTTTAACCCTGGTAAAAAAATTCCTGGCATTCCTTTTATTGGGAACAAGTTGGATCTTTATGACGAAACCGCGCATGAGCTTTATGACTACAAACTAGACTATGTAGAATACCATGGACAGCTAGTGTATATGTTCGATGTTAAACCTAAGGAAGACCTTGGTTTCTTTTCAAAAGGGGATGTAGTAGTGGATCAAATGACTACTTGGTTTAATCCCAAAACATTGGAAGTATTAGGACGTAATTACTCATTAAGCTATAAAGCGGGAGTGTATGATTTTAATGTTGCAATGGAAGTGGAAATGACTTATTTTAATGGTCAGTTGGTCCCTAAAATTTTACGATACAAAGGCAACTGGGGAGTGGTTTTCAAAAAACGTGAAAGAGGGTTATTTACGGCGACTTTATTTGATTACAACAAAGGGCAGTAAACACTATACCGTTAAAAAACAGTTCTCGATTGATTTTACAACTTCAATAAGGCTACCTGTTTCTTTAAAAATTGCTAATTGGCGGTCAGCACCTGTGCCCGTTTCAAATATGGTATGTACTTTTTCCACATGATGCCTGCTGCCTAATTCATCTACAACGCCGTCTACAAATTCAAGTAATTCATCAATTAATGCTTTTACAGGCACTTCTTTTTCTTTGCCAAAATCAATCAATAGGCCATCAATACCATAGCGACTTGCACGCCATTTATTTTCATTAATCAAAGCACGTTGGTAATTGATAAAATTGATATTTTGTCGACGTAAGCTGTATATTTTTGCGCAAATAGCTTGAAACAAGGCAGTGATTGTAATGGTTTCCTGAATGGTCATAGCAACATCGCAAATTCTAAATTCAATGGTATTGTAAATTGGGTGAACACGTAAATCCCACCATATCTTTTTAGCGTTATCAATGCAATTGGTTTTAATTAATAATTGCACAAAATTGTCATAGGCTTCGATACTCTCAAAATAATCTGGGATTCCTGTTCGAGGAAATTTATCGAATACTTTTGAACGATAGGATTTATACCCTGTATTACGTGATTCCCAAAAAGGAGAATTCGTACTTAACGCGTAAATATGAGGAAGAAAATACCTAGCAGTATTCGCAATATGAATGGCCATTTTGCGGTCTTCCATTCCTACGTGTACATGTAGTCCAAAAATCAAGTTACTACGCGCTGCTTGTTGCAACTCGTTTAATAATTCCTGGTATCTAGAACTGTCTGATATTAATTGCTTTTCCCATAAACTAAAAGGGTGGGTTCCTGAGGCACCAATGCTAAATCCAAGGCCTTTAGCGATTTCTGATACACCCGTTCGCAAGGATAAAATTTCTTGGTAAGCTTCATCTACATTTTTACAAATTGCGGTACCCACTTCTACAACCGCTTGGTGCATTTCGGCCTTGATCTTGTCTTTAAACAATTTCTCTCCCTCATTGACAATAGCCTGCTGGTGGCTTTTCAGTTCCTTGGTAGAAGGGTCTAAAACCATGTATTCTTCTTCCACGCCAATCGTAAATTGTTGTAAGCTAGCCATCGCTATAAAACTACGCAATTTTTGATTCATATTAAAAAAAAATACCCCCGCAAACTGCAAGGGTATTTGTACGAACTAACTAAAATTATTTGTAGAAAGGGGTTAACGATGGTATGAATTTTCCGTTTCGTTTTCTCTTTCTTTATCGTAAGCTTTAATAATTGATTTTACCAATTTATGTCTTACCACGTCCTCCTCATCTAATTCAATGTGCGCAATGCCTTCGATATTCTTCAAAATACGCACTGCTTTCTCTAATCCACTTCTTTGATTACGCGGAAGATCTACCTGGGTAGGGTCTCCTGTAATAATGGCTTTCGCATTGGAGCCGATACGCGTTAAAAACATTTTTATCTGTAAATCATTTGCGTTTTGTGATTCATCTAAAATAATAAATGCATTGTCCAAAGTTCTACCACGCATATAAGCCAATGGCGCAATTTCGATTGTGCGCGTAGACATATAATACCCTAATTTGTCGGCAGGTATCATATCGTCTAATGCGTCGTATAATGGGCGTAAGTAAGGGTCAATTTTTTCTTTTAAATCACCGGGTAAAAAACCAAGGCTTTCGCCCGCTTCTACTGCAGGACGTGTTAAAATAATTTTCTTAACTACTTTGTTCTTTAAAGCACGAACAGCTAAAGCAACTGCGGTATAGGTTTTACCTGTACCTGCGGGTCCAATTGCAAATAGGATATCATTTTTATCGGCGGCTTGCACCATTTTCTTTTGGTTGGCAGTACGAGCTCTTACGGTTTTTCCGTTAGGTCCAAACACCAATACTTCGTTTGGATTTTTGTCTACAAAATTATCAATCACTTCGGCATCGTCACCCCCTAAAATTTGTTCAAAGTAATTTTCGGAAAGATGTCCGTTGCGTTCCATGTATTGGATAATAAGACCAATTTTCTCTTTAGCTAAATCAATTTGTTCAGGGGCACCACTCAATTTTATTTGGGTGCCTCTCGATAAGATTTTTAATAGTGGAAACTTCTTTTTTAAGATATCAAATTTGGAGTTGTTGACACCGAAAAACTCTATAGGGTTCACGGTATCTAAATTGATGATAGTTTCAGTCAATGGATTCGATTTAATGGGTTAGGTAGTATATAAATGATCCTAACACAATTTATTGAAGGAAGTTCAAAATTACAAGTCCTAAATACGCACAAATGTGGATTACTCCATTGATAACATTGTGTTAATAAGACTATATTAATGGGAGTCGGAGTAGGGAGTGGCTTAAGCGTTTTTCAAGCTTTCAATCATCGCTTTTGGATCCGATGCTTTAAATACGGTAGTCCCTGCAACCAATACATCGGCACCTGCTTTTACTAATGCAGCGGCATTATTTTCAGTAACGCCACCGTCAATTTCAATCAGCGTTGCAGCACCAGCATTCTTAATAATTTGTTTTAATGCTTTTACTTTTTCGTAAGTGTGTTCAATAAATTTTTGACCACCAAATCCTGGGTTTACACTCATTACACAAACCACATCGATATCTTTTATTACATCTTTTAATAATTCAACCGAAGTATGCGGATTAATAGCAACACCTGCTTTCATACCTTGTGCTTTAATTTGCTGAATTGTGCTATGCAAATGAGGGCAAGCTTCATAGTGCACGGTTAAAACATCGGCACCTGCTTTTTTAAAATCTGCAATATATTTTTCGGGATGTACGATCATTAAATGCACATCCATTATTTTAGTACTTGTCTTTTTTATTTGCTCAATAATGGGTAAGCCATAACTAATATTGGGAACAAAACTTCCATCCATGACATCTAAGTGAAACCAAGCTGCTTCGCTTTCATTTAACATTTCACAAGCTTTACCTAAATGTAAAAAATCGGCTGCTAATAAAGAGGGGGCAATTATGGCCATAAGAAGTTATTTGTTGCAAAATTAAGTACTTTTGCCTTCAATATTATAAGTATATGAATAAGTTAACGCTCTTTGTAGCAGCTTTGTTAAGCTTTGTTACTGTCTTCGGTCAAAAGGATTCAGTTTTTCAAGGTTTCATTAAAAAAGATTCCATCTTATTTGCCGGTGAAAGACATTTTAAAAATGTGATTCAATTAACAAATAGTGGTGACAATGCCGAAGCGTATTGGAGCTTTGATAGTAAGCGTATTACTTTTCAAAGAACCAATCCTAAGGAAGGGTTAATGTGTGATCAAATATTTATGGGGGTAGTGCCAAACAATAGTACTACACCATTCACTTATAAATCAATAAGTGGAGGGAAAGGAAGAACTACTTGTTCCTATTTTACAAAAGACGGTAAGCATATTATTTTCGCATCCACAAAAGGGGGAGGGGAGGAATGTCCTCCAGCAGTGGACCGCGCTAAGTATGGCAATAAATACATTTGGCCTTTATACAATACCTACGATATTTTCATGGCCGATACCAATGGGGTTGTTGTGAAGCAGTTGACCAACGCAAAAGGGTACGATGCTGAAGGTACATTGTCCTATGATGGCAAAAAGATGATTTATTGTAGCGATAAGGATGGCGACTTGGATTTATATGTGATGGACTTAGCCACTGGCAAAGAAAAACGTGTTACCAATACATTAGGTTATGACGGAGGTGCATGGTTTAGCCCAGATGGCACCAAAATTGTTTGGAGAGCGAGTCGTCCAAAAACCGATGCTGAGATTGCCGATTACAAAGCGTTGTTAAAAGATGGTTTAGTAGCCCCAACAAGTATGGAAGTGTTTATAGCGAATGCCGACGGTAGCAATGCAAAACAAATTACCCATTTAGGTCAAGCCAATTGGGCGCCTAATTTTACCCCCGACGGTAAGCATATCATTTTTTGTAGCAACCACGAATACAAATATGGATTCCCATTCAATATGTATTTGATGGACTTAGAGGGGAATAATATCGAAAAAATTAGCCGAGATAAAGGTTTTGATGCTTTCCCAATGTTCAGCCCAGATGGAAAAAGAATCATGTTCTCATCCAACCGAAACAATGGTGGAACGCACGATACCAATTTGTTTGTAGCAGAATGGGTAGATTAGTTGTATTTTAGCGGACAAATTTAAAATTTATAAAGATGTATACAGGTTTAGTTCACTTACATAACCTATTGCGATGGGTAGTATTGATTGCCTTGGTTATCGCAATACTTAGCATTGTACTTAAAAAAGACGCTTTAAAGGCTGGTAAAGTATTAATGATAAGCGCACACACCACCTTATTATTGGGTTTATACCAATACTTCTTTGGAAATGTAGGCTTCCAGTTGATTAAATCGGCTGCGGGCGGTATGAAGGAGCTAATGAAAGATCCTGCGAGTCGTTTTTGGGCTGTTGAACATGCGTTTTCCATGATTTTGGCGATTGTTTTTATCACCATTGGTCATATCAAGTATAAAAAAACAGGAAAAGCAAATCCAACCCTAATTTTTTATGTTATTGCATTGATTTTGATACTTTTAATGACACCTTGGCCATTTAAAGCTTTCGTAGGCCGACCTTGGTACCCAGGAGCATAAACCTAACTAATTGATTATCAGCTATATTTTAAGGAGAAGCGCGGCTTCTCCTTTTATTTTCCCCTTTTTTTAATATTTCGCTGGTAATTTTTCTTAATTCCATTCATTTCCATATCTTTGCAACCCCAAAATAAGTATGTCAAAACAACCGCTGATTAAACAAGATGGAGTAA
>CANGMV010000046.1 GCA_947454745.1 Bacteroidota bacterium
CATACTTGAAAGTACTACCTGGTATGGGCATACTTTGCAACTTGCTTAAGTTCACGCCTCCCTGAGCAATCTTCGCCAATACTTTGGAAAGAATTCCTTTTGAGTGATCGGTTTGAAAGTAAATAGATGCTTTATCTGCGTCCTTAATTTCCACTTTTGCTTTTGCAGGTACTAAAATTAAAAAACGCGTAATGTTATTTTTAAGCGTATGAATATCTGGTGCAAGTATTTCCAAATTATACAACTGCGCAGCCAACTTACTCGCAATAGCAGCAACATGTTTGCTTTTATGTTGATGTACCATCTTTGCACTTAATGCAGTATCCTCCGACTCCACTAATTTAAAATCATATTGATCCAAAAAATCCAAGCATTGCAAAATAGCCATCGTATGACTATGCACTTCCTTGATATCTTCTAATTTTACACCTGGATTTACCAATAAGTTTTGACTGATATGTAAGTACACTTCCCCAATTACTTGCAAATTGCTCTTTTGCAATAAATTGTAATTAGGCAGAATACTTCCTGCAATAGAATTCTCAATAGCCATCACTGCACCATCGGATTGTTTTGGATCGGCTCCAATTTTTACCACTTCTCTAAAAGTATCACAAGTGATCACCTCCACAGTTTTGCCATAAAACTGTCTTGCTGCCACTTGGTGGAAACTTCCCTCATATCCTTGTATCGTTACTTTTTTATTCATCCCTTATGACCTATCCTGTGTTGTTCTAAAAATTTGGTTAAAAAAAATCCCGGCTGTTTAGGCCGGGATTGTATATTTAGTTATTTCGTTTAAGCTTTTACAAATACTACCCGGCTACTTTGATTAAAGTAGAAATAAAAGAAAAAGTAAAACCAGTTGCTATTTGCTTTCATCGTGATACAAATATAGGCTAAAATGCCCTATTATAGGCTAAAAACACAAAGTTTTTTACATTTTACTAACAAATATTCGTATTAATAGTTTCAAAATGTAGGCCCAAGCTTATTTTGGGAAATAAATGATTGTTTTAGATGATCGTAAAAGTCAAGTTTTATATATTTTCGTGAAAACTTGTAAAATATGAAAAATGGAATAGGAAAAGTGTTATTTGTGTGCCTAAGCTACATTGCTGTATTAGAGCTTATTTTGATTTTTGCTACAAATCACTAAATAAAAAAGCCCCCCTGTGGAAACAGGGCGGCTCTAACGATTGCTTGCCATATGAAAATTGTTCGAATGACTACTGGTTGGCAAACTATTTGATTGGGTTTCCCCTTTCAGGTCCAATAGTCCAATTAGTTTAATTACTTCTTAGCAGCAGAATCAACTTTAACAGTTGAATCAGTTTTTACAGCAGCAGAATCAGTTGCTTTAGCAGCAGTGTCTACAGTTGTTGCAGCTGAATCAGTTTTAGCTTCAGTAGAAGCACCACCACAAGCAGCTAATGCAGCGATAGCGAAAATTGCGAATACTTTTTTCATTTGGAAAGGTTTTAATTGTTTAATTATACTCTTAATACAAAAAGGCTAAAAAGGTAACCCCGAGTTCCCAAAAAATCTTAAAAAAATAAAAAAGTAGCCATTTTGGGTTACTTTTGCCCTACTTAAGTATTAATCTCTTGAAAGCTGAAATCAATGAACAAGCCCTGTTAAAGGGGTTAGCCAATAATGACTCTAAAGCGGTGGAAGCCCTTTACAAGAGCCATTTTAGTATGATTCAGCATTTCGTTATCAACAATAACGGCTCTTTCGACGACGCAAGGGATGTGTTTCAGGAGGCAATGATTACGCTGTACGAAAAGGTACAGGATGATCATTTTACCCTAACCTGTCAAATCAAAACCTACCTTTTTTCAATTTGCAAGCATTTGTGGCTAAAACGCCTACAACAAATGGGCAAATACAGCACTCCACTGAGTACTGAGGAAGAAAGTGTAGCAGTAGATACTGATATAGAAGCCTTTGAGAAAAAAGATGCGGCTTTTGCAATTATGGATCGAGCATTGAATAGTCTTGGCGAACCATGCAAGAGTTTATTAGAGGGTTATTATTTGAATAAAAAAGGAATGCAAGAGTTAGCGGCCGACTTTGGATACACCAGTTCAGACAACGCCAAAAACCAAAAATATAAATGTTTGATGCGCTTGAAAAAACTATTCTTTGCGCAGTATAATATTGGAGATTAACAGTGAACAGTATGAAAACTATGGATGATATTCAATTATTGGAGGCGATCGAAAGATACTTAGCAGGCGAAATGTCGGCGAGTGAGGCGACTCAATTTGAAACCATTCGTAAAAACACTCCCGAGATCGACCAAATGGTAGTAGAGCATAGCATGTTTTTACATGAGATGGATAATTATGCAGGCCGTAAAAATTTCGCTCATTTATCAGCAACTACTTTCAATAATTTATTCGAGGCTGGTGAGTGGGCGCCGATCGACGAGCAATCAACTAAATACAAAGTCATTCAACTTTGGACCAAGTACCGTAAAGTGACTGCCATTGCCGCTTCGGTTGGTGGTTTCATTGCCTTATTTACTTCTTCTTTAATGATGTATTTCTCTCCAAGCTTAAATGGCTCACAAGTTTTACAATTAAGTAAAGCGATTGAAGTGATCAAAAAGAACCAGCAGGTGCAAGGACATATATTAAATGAAGTAAAAACCAAATTGCCAGAAAATGCCAAATTAATAAGTGGCGGTTCTGGCTTTTTAATTGATACCAAAGGATTTATTATTACCAATGCGCACGTATTAAAAGGAAATGGCGCCATTGTAATTAATAGTGTAGGTCAGGAATTTAATGCAAGTATTGTGTATGCAGATAAAGCTAGTGATTTAGCATTATTGAAAATAGATGACGCTGATTTTGTACAACCTAAATCACTTCCATATTCTATTCGCAAAAAAGCAACTGAACTAGGTGAAGAAGTATATACATTAGGTTACCCAAGAAACGACAATGACATTGTTTATGGAAAAGGATACCTAAGTGCGCAATCGGGATTTGAAGGAGATAGCAATGCCTATCAAATACAAATAAGCGCAAACCCTGGTTATTCTGGCGCACCCATTTTTAATGATAATTCTGAATTGATTGGTATTATTAATACAAGACAAAAGCAAGCGGAAGGAGTAGCATTCGCCATTAAGTCCTCTAAAATTTATGATTTAATTAATGCTGCTGAAAAAGAAGCTCCAAAACAAACCAATGTTAAGTTTGCAAAAGCTGCCATTCATAATGGAGATAGAAAAAAACAAATAAGCAACTTGCAACATTATATCTTTAACATTAGATCCTTCAACTAAATAGTAATTACTGCTTAACTATATAAAAAAAAGAGTCAACGTTTGTTGACTCTTTTTTTTATTCGATCATAGTGACTACCATAATTTCTCAGGATATACTTTGCTTTTTACCAAGGCATCGATACTTGCTTTCACTGCAGGAGCATCTTCTTTATAAGTAACACCAAACCATTTAGCGTTAGTAGGAATAACTTTTACGTCACCTAAGCCTAAACTAGAAAACTGCCCCGTTACAAAAGGGATATAAAATTCAGATTTTAATTCCTGCCCTTGCTTATCTAAAAAGGCACTAAACTCCTGCTCGCATAAGTCAATGAAATTAGGTGCAAAGCACATGAAGTTCATGCTTACCCTCGTGTCTTCTTTTAAGGGAGTCTCTACCCCATCTTCTTCAAAAACAATCTGACCATCTTTACGATAAATTTTAGTACGCTCATTAATTTGGGTCAATACATTATTGGCGTCTATGCTACAAACGCCTCTACTTACTGTTCCGTTTTCACTAAGTGTATTGGCTAATTCATATCCTAAGATGCAATAAGTTTTATGGTTACACTCCTTCGTTAAAAAATCATAGGCTTGTACAAAAGCTTCCGCACCATAATAGTCATCGGCATTAATAACAGCAAAGGGTTCATTCACCACACCCTTCGTACACAATACCGCATGAGCAGTTCCCCATGGTTTCGTACGTTCAGGATTAACTTGCTTCCCATCGGTAAATTTACTCAAAGCCTGAAACACATATGCAGTTTCAATTTTGCCATTTAATTTAGGCTCAAAGCTTGCTTTGAATGCATCTGCAAAATCCTCTCTAATAATAAATACTACTTTGCCGAAACCGGCTCTAATGGCGTCATAAATTGAATAATCCATGATGGTTTCTCCATGTGGTCCGAAACCTTCGGTTTGTTTTTGACTTCCATATCTGCTTGCCATTCCTGCTGCCAAAATCACTAATGTAGGTGCACTCATTGTTCAAGATTTAATTTTTGTACTTTTACATAGTATAAAAATACAGTCAGCAAAAATAGCTGATTTTCACTAAATATAAAAAGATTGGACCCGAATCCATTGATCGAATCAATACCCTATTTCTCCACAAACGCATTGCATGTGGATTGCTTGAGATTAGATCAAATACACCCTATTGTAAGTGGCAATAAATGGTATAAACTTCGATTTTATATTCAAGCGGCAATCGATTCGAACGCCCACACCATCGCAAGTTTTGGAGGCCCTTATTCGAATCATTTGGTAGCACTAGCTTATGCAGCAAAACAGAATGGGCTCAAAAGCAGAGGATATGTTAGGAGTAATAAAGGGGAGCCTATCACACCAAGTTTACAAGAAGCCATCGATTATGGAATGGAACTGGTGTATTTAGGCAGGAACAATTTCCAAGAGCAAAAAAAGGCGTTATTGCAAAATAATGAAAGCGCCGAAAATAATGTTTACTACGTAGACGAGGGAGGATATGGCGCTATAGGTGCCAAAGGCGCATCCACTATTATTATAGATTGGAATAACGAAAATGGAAATAAATTACACGCATATGATACCCTGCTTTGTGCGGTGGGTACGGGTACAATGATAGCAGGTATTATCAATGCAGCATCTTCGAATCAAAAAATTATAGGCATCCCTGTTTTAAAAAATGAAGGAAGTATTGGTTCAGAAATTCAACAACTGATTTTACAAACGAATGTACAATATGAATTACTTCATGAATTTCATGAAGGCGGATATGCAAAAACCAGTAAAGCACAAATTGAATTCATGAACGCTTTTTGGGAAGCCACTAAAATTCCAACAGACATTGTTTATACCGGCAAAGTTTTTTATGCAGTGCAGCAACTTATAAATAAACAATATTTTTTACCCGCGAGTAAGGTATTAGTCATACATAGCGGCGGTTTGCAAGGAAATCGTTCACTTGCAAAAGGGGTGCTAAATTTCTAAGAAAAAAACTCCTTTAATTATTTAGGTGAATCTATACTAGCCCTGAATTAATTCGCAATCAAAAATCAACTGAAAATGTTTTTTGATTTTTTCTTTTACTTCCTCATAATCAACTTTATAGCCTAATTCTTTTTCCAAGGAAGTCACCGTTTTTCCTTGAATACCACATGGCACGATGTATTCAAAATGAGATAGGTCCGGATTTACATTTAATGCAAAGCCATGCATAGTTACCCAGCGGCTACACTTAATGCCCATGGCACAAATCTTTCTTGCCATAAAGGGATCATTCGGTTGTAACCAAACGCCCGTTTCGCCGACGCTTCTTTCTCCAACTAAACCATATTCTGCAATGGTATCAATAATCGCTTGCTCTAAATTTCTTAAATACCAACCCAAGTCGGTTTTGAATTTATCTAAATCCAAAATAGGATAACCTACTATTTGCTGAGGACCATGATAGGTGATATCTCCCCCACGATTAATATGAAAAAACTCAATACCCAATTGTTGTAAATGCTCCTCGGATACCAAAACATGTTCCCTTTTCCCATTCTTACCCAACGTAAATACAGGGGGATGTTCAACAAATAATAACCTATGTTCAGTTGCAGTTTGCATTACATCTTCCTCTTTTTCCCTTGCAACAGATTTAATCTGGGTATTCTTTGCCAAGAGCGCCTCCTGATAATCCCATGTGGGTTGATACGATTTTATACCTAAATCCTCGAAATATACTTGTTGACGCATAGAACAAAGTTACAAACTAAGCAGCAATATCCTACTTTTGCAGCATGTCAACTGAACAAGATTTAATACAAGACGAAAATAGCGAGGAAGTTTATGAGCGATTGACCTTTATGGTAGATAAAGGGCAGGAACCAATGCGCATAGACAAATGGGTGCAAATGCGCATTGAAGGCATGACGCGCAGTAAATTACAAAACGGTATCGAAGGCGGATTTTTAACCGTGAATGGAAAAATCGTAAAAAGTAATTATCGTACCCGTCCGGGCGACGAAGTGACGTTTATGAGTTATGTGAATCCAGAATACACCGAGTTAAAACCGGAGAAAATGGATTTAAATATTGTATATGAGGATGACGCAGTGATGGTGATTAATAAGCCTTCTAATATGGTGGTGCATCCAGGTATTGGAAATTATACAGGCACTTTATTAAATGGCGTGGCGTATCATTTGCTTTCACAAAACCCCGAACTAAATGAGGAATTATTACCTCGTTTTGGATTGGTACATCGTATTGATAAAAACACAACTGGATTAATTGTGTTGGCAAAAACAGCCGAAGCCGCTAGCCATTTAGCGAAACAATTTTTCAACCATACGGTAGAAAGAAAGTATGTGGCCTTGGTTTGGGGAGATATGGAGCAGGATGAAGGCACGGTGGTGGCTCATATTGCTCGACACAAAACATTTAGAAAAATGTTTGACGCTTACCCAGAAGGCGAAGTAGGTAAACATGCAATTACGCATTATAAAGTAATAGAAAGATATAATTATACTACCCTCGTTTCTTGTATTTTAGAAACGGGTCGTACACACCAAATTCGTGTACATATGAAACATATAGGCCACACTTTATTTAATGATAGTGAATATGGCGGAGATAGAATATTAAAAGGAACCATCTATACTAAGTACAAGCAATTTGTAGACAATTGTTTTGAAGCTTGCCCTAGATGTGCTTTACACGCTGCAACGCTTGGTTTTGTGCATCCCACAACCAATGAAATGATGCGCTTTGAAAGCCCATTACCAGCAGATATGGAAGCAGCGATTACTAAGTGGAAAAACTATAAATCTGCAGCACACAAATTAGAAGAAGATGTAAAAATTCCAGCTATTAAGAAAAAATAATGTGCAACTAAAAAATAAAAGAGTCGACATAAAAACACCCCTTGAATTTACATTAAGGGGTGTTTTGTTTTATTATTTCATTATTAGATTATTTCTTCCAAACATTATTGACTGGATTATAGTCCGGCAATACTTTATCAGGATCATAGGTTACAGATTCTATTGCTTCGGTAGTAGGTACTTTGAATGTCCAGTATACATTACGTTCCCAAACTTCCACCGGCAATTTAAGGCGACTTGTTTTACCACTAACTGTTTTAATTTCCAGGATTACTGGCATTGCCATTTTCTCTAAATTATCTAAAGTAATCAATGCGCCTTTTGCATAATCGGTGCTATCTACATAACTCACATTTCGCACGGCAACATCTAATCTCCAA
>CANGMV010000047.1 GCA_947454745.1 Bacteroidota bacterium
ATTTAAGCGCTCTTCACTTGGAATACCCAACCATTTTGCACTTGCACCCGTTGATATAATTACTGCATCTGCTTCAATAATTTTTTCATCATCAATCCACACTTTCTTTACATCTCCGCTAAAATCAACTTTAGTAGCTAATCCGTAACGGATATCTGCTCCCATGCGAGCAGCTTGTTTTTCAAAATTTACCATCATGTCTGGTCCTTGAATTCCTTCTGGGAAACCAGGATAGTTTTCAACCTCGGTCGTAATGGTTAATTGTCCACCTGGCTGAATACCTTGATATAATAAAGGTTTCATATTAGCACGAGCTGCATAAATAGCTGCAGTATACCCTGCAGGTCCTGAACCTATAATTAAAATACTTACTTTTTCTGTTTCCATTTTTTCCTTTTTATAAGAGTCAAAATTATGTAAAAAAAGCCCCAAAATCTTGCAAGATCGTTGGGGCTTTTTAAGATATTGTTACTATTCTAGCCCCGGACAAGGGGCTTAAAAAAAATTAGCCCAAATAAGCTTTTAACGCATTGCTATATCTTGCTTTCTGCAAGCGCTTAATAGCACGTTCTTTAATTTGTCTAATTCTTTCTTTCGTTAAATCGTATTTAATTCCAATTTGCTCAATGGTTACGCCATTTTCGCCATCTAATCCAAAGTAAGCATTTACAATTTCTGCTTCTCTTGGGCTTAATGATTTTAATACACGACGAATTTCTTCTCTCAAAGAATCTTTCATTACATCCTCATCGGTATCAGAACCACCTTCTAATAAATCACCCATAGCAACATCCTCTGCTTCATGCACAGGCGCATCCAATGAAGTATGACGTGTATTAGATTGGAAAATATTGTTGATTTCGGTCTCGGACATTTCCAAGATTCCCGCTAATTCTTCGGTTGAAGGCTCACGCTCATGCTCTTGTTCAAAAGCCATATATGCTTTGTTGGCCTTATTATAGGTACCGATTTTGTTTTGAGGTAAACGCACCAAACGACCTTGCTCAGCCAAAGCTTGCAAAATAGATTGACGAATCCACCAAACCGCATAAGAAATGAATTTGAAACCCTTAGTTTCATCAAAACGTTGAGCCGCTTTAATTAAACCTAAGTTTCCTTCATTAATCAAATCGCTCAATGATAAACCTTGGTGTTGATATTGTTTAGCAACAGAAACAACGAAACGTAAATTGGCTTGAACCAATTCATCCAACGCACGTTGGTCGCCCATTTTAATTTGTTGCGCTAATGTTGTTTCCCTTTCAGGATTAATCATCGAAATCTTAGAAATCTCTTGTAAGTACTTTTCAACCGCTTGAGAGTCTCTGTTGGTGATCTGTGTAGCAATTTTAAGCTGCCTCATGCAAAGAATTTATTTAAATATATAACGAGTAAAACACTAAAATAGTATAGTGATGTCAGTCTGCAAAGGTACTATTTTGAGATGAATTAAGCAAATATTGATTATGAAGGACTTATTATCTGTTTTTAACCTAAATATTGCCCATTTTAACCATTTTTTTAAGGTAAATCCCCCCTCCCGATTTATCTTCGCAGCATGATTGATTACCGATCCGATACCGTCACCAGGCCAACACCTGGCATGTTAGCATTTATGCAATCCGCTCCAGTTGGAGACGATGTATTTGGCGAAGATCCAAGTATCAACTCATTAGAACGTATTACAGCTGCAAAATTTGGAATGGAAGCAGGATTATTTTGTCCTAGTGGAACCATGACCAATCAATTGGCAATTAAAACACATACACAAGCAGGTGATGAAGTTATATGTGATGAATTATCACATATATACCAATACGAAGGTGGCGGCATTGCCTTCAACGCAGGTTGTTCCGTTAAATTATTACATGGTGACCGAGGTCGTGTAACAGCCGAACAAGTATTATCAGGCATTCATCCCGAAGATGTTCATAAACCTATAAGCCGTTTGGTGAGCTTGGAAAATACCAGCAACCGTGGAGGAGGTGCTTGTTACAATTTTAATGATTTTGAAGCCATCAAAAAAATAACCGATCAGCATGGTTTAGCGTTGCATTTGGATGGTGCTAGAATTTTTAATGCCATTGTACATAATAATGAAGCATCTATTGAATATGGAAAAATATTTGATTCCATTTCCATTTGCCTAAGTAAGGGATTAGGTGCCCCCGTTGGCAGTGTCCTAGTTGGATCGAACGAGTTTATTAAAAAAGCAAGACGTTGGAGAAAAGTATTTGGAGGTGGCATGAGACAAGCTGGTTATTTAGCAGCTGCTGGAATTTATGCACTTGAACATCAAGTAGAAAGATTAGCCGACGACCATAAAAACGCAAAAATACTAAGTGAAGCATTGAGCAAAATGGAATTTGTAAGTTCCATCTTAGGGGTTGAAACCAATATTGTAATTGCAACCATTGGTGGAAAATATACTGCAGCAAGTTTTGCAGCAGCATTAAAAGAAAAAGGAATTTTAGCAATTGCCATGACCCCTACTCAAGTGCGATTTGTATTTCACTTAGATATCACTGAGTCAGATTTAGCTCGAACAATTGATATCATAAAAACATTATAAGCAAACATTAGAAAAGCAATCAAAAACAATTATAAAGAAGAAGACATGTTAGAAAGAATTAATCCTACGACGACACAGGCCTGGTTTGTTTTAAAGAAACATCATGAAGACGAGATGAGTCGTAAGCACATGAAAGATTTATTTGCAGCAGATCCAAAAAGATTTGAAACCTACTCTATCTCTACACCAGAAATTTTGTTTGATTATTCTAAAAATATCATCACCGAAAAGACCATGCAATTGTTATTGCAGTTGGCAAAAGAATGTTCTTTAAAAGAAGCAATTGAGGCACAATTTTCTGGGCATGCGATTAATGAAACCGAGAACAGAGCTGTGTTACATACTGCATTAAGAAATTTTTCGGATGCACCCGTATTAGTAGACGGAGCAGATGTGATGCCTGAGATTAAGCGCGTCTTAAAACAAATGAAAAGTTTTTGCCAATCGATTCATAGCGGCGAACACAAAGGATATACTGGTAAAAAAATTACTACCATTGTAAATATTGGCATTGGTGGAAGTGACCTTGGCCCTGTAATGGTAACAGAGGCATTAAAACCTTATTGGGTGGAAGGAATGCAAGTACATTTTGTAAGTAATGTTGATGGTACACATATTGCAGAAACTTTAAAGAAAGTGAATGCCGAAGAAACCTTATTCTTAATTGCTTCTAAAACATTCACTACACAGGAAACAATGACGAATGCGCATACCGCACGTACCTGGTTTTTACAACACGCAAAAGAGGAATCTCATATTGCTACACATTTTGTGGCATTAAGTACTAATGAAAAAGCAGTAAATGCTTTTGGCATTAGTAGTAAAAATATGTTTGAATTTTGGGATTGGGTTGGTGGACGATATTCATTGTGGAGTGCAATTGGATTATCGATTGCATTAACCATTGGATATGAAAATTTCGAGCAATTATTAAAAGGTGCACACGATGCAGATAATCATTATAAAAACACTGCATTCGAAAAAAATATTCCAGTAGTGATGGCTTTATTAGGAATTTGGTACACTAATTTCTTTGGTGCACAAAGCGAAGCCATCCTCCCCTATGATCAGTACATGCATCGTTTTGCAGCTTACTTCCAACAAGGCAATATGGAAAGTAATGGTAAATATGTAGATCGAAAAGGCACTGCCGTAAACTATGCAACAGGCCCAGTAATTTGGGGAGAACCAGGCACCAATGGTCAACATGCATTTTATCAATTAATACACCAAGGAACTTTAGTGATCCCATGTGATTTTATAGCGCCTGCAAAAACGCATAATCCATTAGGGGATCATCATGATAAATTATTGAGCAACTATTTTGCGCAAACTGAAGCCTTATTAAATGGCAAAACACATGCCGAAGTGGTTGCCGAATTAACCGCTGCAAATAAAACTGCAAAAGAAATTGATTTCTTAGCACCTTTCAAAGTCTTTGCAGGTAACAAACCAACGAACTCCTTTTTAGTTAAAAAAATTACGCCTTCTACACTCGGATTTTTAATTGCTGCTTATGAGCATAAAATATTCACTCAAGGTGTAATTTGGAATATTTTTAGCTATGACCAATGGGGTGTTGAATTAGGAAAGCAATTGGCGAATAAAATTTTACCCGAATTAGGAAACGATGAGCCTATAAGTGGACATGATAGTTCTACCAATGGATTGATTAATCAATTTAAAATTTGGAAAAAAGCATAATGGATCCTGTTATAATTATAAGACCTATTGAGCCTAAGGATAATGCAGCACTTGCAAAAGTAATTCGAACTGCATTAGAAGAGTTTGGTGCTAATAAACCAGGCACTGTTTATTTTGATGCATCCACCGATGCTTTGTATGAAGTATTTAGAACCCCAGGTTCTTATTATTATGTAGCAACTATTAACGATGAATTGGTTGGAGGTGGCGGTATATTTCCAACCGAGAATTTGCCTGCTGGAACCTGTGAGTTAGTGAAACTATATTTAAATGCAAATGCAAGAGGTAAGGGCTTAGGAAAAAAATTATTGGAAAAGTCCATGCAATGGGCTAAAGAAAATGGATACACACAGGTTTATCTTGAATCTATGCCTGAACTTGCAAAAGCAGTATCCATTTATGAGAAAGTAGGTTTTACAAGAATCAACCAACCCCTAGGAAATAGTGGCCATTGCGGATGTGACATTTGGATGACGAAACAATTATAAATAGTTATTAAAATAGTACTTACAAAAAAGCCCAATCAAAAATGATTGGGCTTTTTTTATATTGAATTCATAAATTACCATTTATCCACTTCTTCATTACTTAAATTGTCTCCTTGACTTGCATGTGTATCACGTGCTTCTAAAGGTTTCTTTTCGGTGATGGTTGAAGGATCTATATCATGTTCTGGTTCCGCAACTGGAGGCGCTACTGCGGCTGCTTGAATGACTGGCGCATTTTGAGTAACTTCTGCAACCGAGTCTGTTACTAAAACATTTTCAGCAACTCTTGGAGCGTTATAATTTCCTTCGCCATCAAACTCTGAATCGTTTTCGTGATTAAATGCATCAAAATCAAAGTCGGGCATTAATTCTGTTTTCACATAATCAACCGCTTCGGTGATGGCTTTTAAAAATTTATTGAAATCCTCTTTGTATAAGAAAATCTTATGGCGATCATAGCCGTTGTTATCAAAACGCTTTCTACTTTCCGTAATTGTTAAAAAGTAATCATTTGCACGGGTAGCTCTTACATCAAAGAAATAAGTTCTTCTTTTCCCTGCGCGGATTCTTGTACTATAAACGCTCTCCATCTTTTTGTCGTTCTGCTCGAAATTCCCGTTGTCCATATTTTTCAATTATATCTCTAAAATATAGAAATTGATTGAATAATAGAAATTTTGAAAATATTTATTTTATTGTTCTTGATGGGTTTGCTGTGCATGGTACAGTTCAGCATAAAGGCCATTTTTAGCTAACAAACTTTCGTGTGTGCCCATTTCTGCTATTTTACCTTCTTCAATATAAATGATCACATCAAATTGGAAACTATAAAAAATACGGTGTGTAATAAATAAAGCAGTCTTGTCTTTAATATAGGCTGAAAGATTGCTCAAGATGGTTTGCTCAGTTTTTGCATCCACGGCACTCAAACAATCATCAAAAACATAAATAGCAGGCTTCTTAATAATGGATCTCGAAATAGCCACTCTTTGTTTTTGTCCCCCACTTAAAGTAGTACCTCTTTCCCCAATTAAGGTTTCAAATTGATTAGCTAAATTTTGGATTTCATTGTATACGTTCGCCGTTTTAGTGGCTTCGATCATGTCATTATTCCCATCCAATGCTTCTATACCAAATTGGATATTGTTCTGTACTGTATCACTGAATAAAAAAACATCTTGTTGCACATAGCCAATGGATTTTCGCAAATCGTTAACGGAAACATGCTTCACATCTACTCCATCGATTTTTACCGTCCCTTCATTCGGATCATACATTCTTGTAATTAATTGTGCAATGGAAGATTTTCCAGAACCTGTTTTACCCAACACTAACACTTTTTGTCCAGCCTTAATATGTAAGTCAAAATTCGATAATGCTTTAATACCAGAATGCGGATAAATGAAATTGACATGATCAAAATCGATATTCCCAAGAACATCCTTAAAAGAAACTGGATTGATTGTCTGAATAGATGGTTGGATAGATAAAAATTCATTTAATCTTTTTTGAGAAGCTGCAGCTCTTTGAATCATACTTGCAGTCCATCCTATTGCACTCACAGGAAAAGTGAGCATGTTAATATAAAACACAAACTCAATGATCGTGCCCACTCTACTAGGATCATGATAAGCTTGTATGCCTCCTAAAAATATTGTCAATAATGTACTTAAGCCAATCATTAAGGACATTGTTGGCGTATAAAAAGCTTCTACTCTTGCTAAACTTACTGCATTCTTGCGATACAATTCACTATTGCGTTTGAAGAAACCAAGCATCGCAGATTCTTGTACAAATGATTTTATGACTCTAATGCCCGAATAAGATTCTTGTGCATTGGTTGTTAAATCAGAAAGTTGCCCCTGAATCTCTTCACTCTTTTTATTAATGATACTATTTACAATATAAATCGTAATTGCTAAAATAGGTAAAGGCGCAAGCACATATAAACTTAACATAACGTCCTTGCTAAACATATTAAATAAACAAAACCCGATAACAGAAATAAGATTTATTAAATACATTAAGGAAGGTCCAGTATACATTCTTACCCTACTTACATCTTCCGACATTCTATTCATTAAATCACCTGTACTATGTGTTTTGTAAAACTCTGTATCAAGTTTTTGGTAGTGTGCATACACTTGATTTTTTTGATCAAATTCAATATGTCGGCTCATGACAATAATCGTTTGACGCATAAAAAACATGAATACACTTCTTATGATTGCTAATACCAATATCGTGATACTACAAAATGTAATCAGGTTAGCAAAACTAAATTGGTTATGCGCGCTAATTTGAGCTATAAATGAAACTATAAAGTCGGAATGAATGGAGTCAATTGGTTTACCACCAGGTAGCTTAGATTGAACCAAACTAACTACATAACCTGTAATTTGAGGCGCAAGTACAGCTAAGTAATTGGTAGCAATCACTAATAATATTCCAGTAAAAAACCTGAATCGATACTTCCAAAAAAAGGGGTTCAGGGCCGCTAATTCTTTCAAAGGGTGGATTTTTGTAAAGATACATGGTAGTCAATTAATTAGCGCGATTGTTTAATGGAATAAAAAGGCAATATTTTTTGCATATTTCGGTTTCGTATCCTACATTTGCCGCGGAGAGATGGCAGAGCGGTCGAATGCGGCGGTCTTGAAAACCGTTGACTGTTACAGGTCCGGGGGTTCGAATCCCTCTCTCTC
>CANGMV010000048.1 GCA_947454745.1 Bacteroidota bacterium
AAAGCCATCGCACCTTCAGCAATATAATTACTGATTTCTTTCATTCTGTCATTACCGGCATCTTGTTTAGATACCCAGTTGAATTTTAAAAGGGTATATAGTAAACCTACAATACCCATCGCCGGAACGGCATAAAATAATAAATTGTTGTTCATAAGCAATTCTTGTACTTTAAATTAAGTTTAAGGTCTGCAAAAATAGGGCGAAATGCCCAAAAAATGGCAAAAAAGGGCAACTTTACTCCTCTAGTGCAGTCGTATCTTCCTTGCCTGTAAATATGGAAGCCAATTCTTTACCCTTATAAATGGTTTTATTAAATCGGTTACCTAAGATAATAATGGTAGCTGTCTCCCCTAAAAGGCGCGTAAACACTGTATTATTGCCATGCCACCATCCGTTGTGATAAATCAATTTTTCCTCATTTGGCTTTAAAAGCATACGCCAACCTAGTCCATAATTATGGTAATTTCTGGTTAGAGGACTTTTCGGTTCATAGGCCATTTGAAGGGTAGAGGGGCTTAAAAAAGTGCCCTCCGTTAGGGCTTTATCCCATAATAACATGTCACGAGCAGTACTATATACGTTCTTATCACCATATATACAATCATATTTTTCAATACGATAAGGTTGCATTTTGGCATTATAAGAAGGAGTATAGCGGTCGATTACTTTTGCATTGAATATATAGGTATTGTTCATTTTCAAAGGCTTGAAAATAGTTTCAGCCATGAAAGTTGGGAAGTCCTGTCCTGTAATCTTTTCGATGATTAATGCCAACATTACATAATTGGTATTGCAATATTTAAAAACTCGGTCGGCATGTGCTTGTGGAGCAGGACGCTTAGCAACCATATAGTCCAATACATCCTGGTTTGTATAATTGCCTTGTTTAAAAGGTGCGTCATTCGAAATAAGCTGCAATTTCTTTACCCATCTACCTTTTTTATTCTTTGTTTTAACAGACAAATATTTATGGGTTTCCATAAAATAAGTATAGTCTGGTATACCACTACGATGCGACAATAATTCCTCGATGGTAACATCGGTATAAGGAAAATTAGGAAGGTATTTTGTAACAGGTGCTTGAAGGTCTAATTTATGTTGCTCCCATAATTTAAGGGCAGCCATACCAGTGAATGTTTTAGATATAGAAGCAAGATGGATAGGGGTTTCAGCAACAATCGGCACTTTGTTGGCAAAATTGGAAAAACCTTTATAATCTTCAAATACGATCTCGCCATTCTTTGCCACTAAAATTTCGCCGCTAAAATTTTTTCCTAACAATTTCTCATATTTAGCGCGTACCTCATCGGCATATTTTTCTTTTTCGCCAGCTCCTAAATGCTTGTATGTAAAATTAGTTGATACCGTAGCCTCCGTATTCATTTTTGGACCTTGACCAGTTCCACAAGCACAGCTTAAAAAGAAAATTCCAAACAATAACGACATCCTCACAATCATCTGTTAGTATTTATAGGGTATTAATGAACAATTACAAAAATAACGCAGTTTTGGCCATTTTATTGTTAATGAAACCTAAAGGCAGTTATATTTTTTTTAACTTTGCAACATGAGCAATTTAGATAATACTAGCTACCCAAAGGATAAAATCAAAGTACTGTTTTTAGAAAACATCAGTGAAAAAGCAGTTCAATATTTTAAACACCAGGGTTATTCCGATGTTAAAAAAGTAGCTGGGGCTTTAAGCGAGGAAGAATTAATTAAAGCCATTAAAGATGTTCATATTTTAGGAATTCGTTCTAAAACATTTATTTCAAAAAAAGTTTTAGATAGCGCAAAAAAATTACAGGCGATTGGGTGTTTTTGTATTGGCACCAATCAAGTAGATATGAAAGCTTGTAAACAAAAAGGAGTGGCTGTTTTTAATGCGCCATACAGTAATACAAGAAGCGTTGCGGAATTAGTAATTGGATCCTCTATTATGTTGATTCGTAAAATAATAGATAAGAATAAAGCAGCACACGAAGGTATTTGGAATAAAGAAGCAAAAGGTAGTTTTGAATTAAGAGGAAAAACAATTGGATTAATCGGATACGGCAATATTGGTATGCAAACAAGTATCATGGCCGAGGCTATGGGAATGAAAGTGAAGTTTTATGATGTGGAAACTAAACTTCCTTTGGGTAATGCAGTAGCCGTAAAATCAATTAAAGAATTAGTGAGTAGTGCTGATATTATTTCATTGCATGTTCCAGAAACAAGTCAAACAAAAAATTTAATTAGCAAGGAAGTTATTAAGCAAATTAAACAAGGCGCTATTTTAATCAACTATGCAAGAGGCGAAGTAGTGGACTTAGATGCACTTGCCGAAGCTATTAAAAGCAAACAAATTAGTGGTGCTGCCATTGACGTATATCCTTGGGAGCCTGAAAAAAATGGCGATAAATTTGAAACACCATTACAAGGATTATCAAATGTACTATTAACACCACATATTGGCGGTTCCACCGAAGAAGCACAGGAAAATATTGGAGAAGATGTGAGTATTAAATTATACCAATACTTAGAACGTGGTGTATCGAATGGTTCTCATTCAATTCCGGCAATCAGTTTACCACCTGTTGATGGTGCACATCGTATTTTGCATATTCACAATAATGTACCGGGAGTATTGAGCGCCATTAACACAGTGATGTCGAAAAATAAAATTAACATCGTAGGCCAATATCTGAAAACCAATGAAGAAATTGGCTATGTTGTTTTAGATGTTGATTCTAAATTATCTAAAAAAGCGA
Organism: Bacteroidota bacterium; assembly: GCA_947454745.1. Lineage (GTDB taxonomy): Bacteria > Bacteroidota > Bacteroidia > Chitinophagales > Chitinophagaceae > Sediminibacterium. Next base: position 2,757 of record CANGMV010000048.1, read on the forward strand.
TTGACTTATTAAGAGATGTAAAACATACAATTCGTGTAAGAATGTTGTACTAGTATAAATTTTCTAGCATTGTTTTAATTTCATTTTCATCTACTCCCATGAAAACCATATTTTCGTTCATGCTTGGTGCATTGTATTGCATTAAAGAAGGATTTGCTTTTCTTGCCGAACTATGTATTTCGGTTGCCCCAGTCTCATCAATAATCTTTTTACAATTATTGGCACGCACACCACTGCCTGGTAAAATAACAATGCGATCTGCGGCAATTGCAACCAATTGTTTAATTAATGGAATAGCGTCACCCACATTAGGCACTTGACCACTGGTTAAGACTCTTTTACATCCTGTAGAAATGATAGCTTCTAACCCTTTGATCGGATCATTGCATCGGTCAAATGCTCTATGAAAAGTAATTTGCATTGGTGCAGCCAACTTAACCAATTCAGCAGTTCGCTTTGTATCAATAGTACCATCGGCGTTTAACAATCCAATCACTGCTCCAGGATAGCCTAATTCTTTTGCCAATAATAAATCAGCTTTAATGCATTCAAATTCTACTTCTGTATATAAAAAATCTCCGCCTCTTGGTCGAATGATTGGGAATACTGGCTTATTTGTTAATCCAATTAAAGTTTTTAAACTACCATAAGAAGGGGTCGTCCCACCTTCATTAGGATTTTCACAAAACTCAATACGATCTGCGCCAGCTTGCAAAGCAGCTAATGCGGCTTCCACCGAAAAAACGGCTACTTCTAAAATAATTTTTTGACGCATTATTAATTATACACTAAATGGAGATTCAATTAATTTATTTCCTTCATTGGTATGTACTGCATAATTGAATCCATTATGTAACGCATAACTGCCATGTTCTCCATTCTTATTTAAAGCAATAAAACAAACTTGAATGTCTGCTGCTTTTTCTTTTTTTATGCGTCTAATTTTTTCAACTACCAAACGACATGCCTCCTGAGGTGTTTTCCCTTGACGCATGTGTTCAACTACTGCACTTGCTCCAGCTACTCTAATTACATCTTCACCTTGTCCTGTAGCCACGACAGCGCCCACTTCATTGTCAACATATAAACCTGCGCCAATAATTGGTGAGTCTCCAACACGACCTCTAAGTTTAAAACCTGCTCCACTAGTGGTACAACTTCCACTTAAATTTCCATTCGCATCCAATGCCACCATACCAATCGTATCATGATTCCAATCACCGTTACTAAAACGGGTAGGGGCTTTGTATTTATCCTCTAATTGACTATTTGCATTTTTGGAATTTTGTCTTTCCACATTAATGACTGGTTTGTATTCAGATTTTTTTAACCACTGCTGATATGTTTTATCTGCAGACTCTGATAATTTTCCAGATTCTAAATTAAATCCCTGTGATATAGCGAATTGTTGTGCACCTTCACCTACTAACATTACATGCGGTGTTTTCTCCATTACTTTTCTTGCAACAGAAATAGGGTGTTTGATTTTTTCTAAAAAAGCAACACTTCCACAATTAAATTCATGATCCATTATAGAAGCATCTAAAGTAACATGACCATCTCTATCAGGGTTGGCTCCCAAACCCACACAACAACTAATTTCATCCTCGGTTACCATTACTCCTTTTTCAACAGCGTCTAAAGCTGTACCGCCTTTACTTAACACTTCCCAAGCACCTTTGTTTGCATTTAAACCAGCATCCCAGGTCGCAATTACAATTGGCTTTTGCACTTGCATAGATTCTTTATTTACAAAGCCTTGCAATGTAAAACCTGCAATGCCCAAACTACTTAGATTGATAAAATTTCTTCGATTGATACGCATACCCAATTTCACTTAAATGAACTTTGAAAATACGAAGATTCAGTGTATTTATGTACATTTAATGATTAAATATGGAAAGCATTTTTGAATTTTATGGTTGGGATGTATTAAAGGCGGTACAAATGCATCAAGGCCTTATTAATAGCACTTACATCATCAATACAACATCAGGTGAGTTTGTATTGCAATCGGTTAATCATACTATATTTAAAGACCCAGCAGCCATCGATCATAATATAAATACCATTGGTAGCTATATTAAAGAAAATCATCCTGGTTATTTGTATACCTATCTTGTTCCAACATTAAATGGGAACACTTTAGTAGAGTGGGAGGGTAAATATTATCGAGCATTTCATAAAATAGATGGGTATGCTTTATCTGTTTTAGACAATCCAATTCAAGCAAAAGAAGCAGCTACCCAATTTGGTAATTTCACTCAAATTTTAGAAGGATTGGATATGGGTAAGCTCAAAATAACTTTACCCGATTTCCATAACCTTAGTTTACGGTTTCATCAATTTTCGGAAGCTATCATTCATGGTAATTCGAACCGGATTCAAGATTCAAGTAATGCCATTTCTTTTTTACAATCTCATAAATGGATCGTTGATCAATATGTAAAGTTCATACAACATGCCGATGTAAAACAAAGAGTAACCCATCACGATACAAAAATCAGCAATGTGCTTTTTAAGCAAATAGAAGGTATCGAAAAAGCCATTTGTGTAATTGACTTGGATACGGTCATGCCTGGATATTTCATTAGCGATATTGGCGATATGTGTCGCACTTGCCTTTGTGATGTGTCGGAGGAAGAAGGAAATCTTGACCTAGTGAAGGTAGATGGGGCAAAATGGGAAGCTATTCAAGCCGGTTACTTAAGTCAGATGGAAACTGTTTTATCCAATTTTGAAAAGGACCATTTGTTCTTTGGTGGACAATTTATGATCTACATGCAGGCCCTCAGATTTTTAACGGATCATTTGAATAATGATATTTACTATGGAGCAAAGAAAGAGGGCCAAAACAAAGTTCGGGCCCTCAATCAAATTAGACTATTAGAAGTCTACAATAAATTAAAATAATATTTAATATCTATTTTTCAATTTCGGAACTGTTTTAGAATTGATCATTCATGGCAAAATCAGGTTTTCTGTTTTTCCATTTACCACGGGTGAAATCAGGAATTTCTTGAACCTGTCCATGCTCCGCAATTGATTTTTCAGAAAGGGGAGTTATCGCATACCAGGTTGCCAAATCATATACATCAATTGGGAAGGCAACATGTCTTTTGATACACTCAATAAAAGCATTTTCTACAAAAAAGTCCATACCTCCATGTCCAGCACCTTCGGCGTCTTTTTCAAAACGTTTCCATAAAGGATGATCATGCTCTTTTAAATAAGGTTCGGGGTTTTCCCAAACATGGGCTTTTTTCGAAACGCCTTCTATATATATATGACCCGCATTAAAAGCACCCGAACTAAAGTCCTGCCATAAACCCTCCGTACCTTGAACACGGAACCCAAGATTATAAGGACGCGGAGAATTGGTGTCGTGCGTTAATAATATCGTCTCACCATTATGTGCTTGAATTGTTGTTGTTACGATATCACCTAACTTAAATTTTAATTTCGCATTAGGATGATTTTCACCACCTTGTGGGTGGTTAACTATATATTTATGTAAACCTCTTGCCTTAGTTGCTACCGATGATAGTCTAGTTAAAGTGTTGCCTCTATTAATATCAATCATCATAGCAACAGGTCCTAATCCATGGGTTGGATATAATTCACCGTTTCTATATAAGGAGTGATTGGTTCTCCATTTAGCTTCACTCAAACCTTTTTCACCAAATTCAACACCCGAATTATAGGCTGTCTTACCGTCATTAAACTTAACACCTCTTAAATCGTGCTCATAGCCACCTTGTAAGTGTAATAATTCACCAAACATGCCTTTTCTTACCATATTGTATACGGCCAATACATCACGTCTATAACACACATTTTCTAAACACATCACTGGCACACCCGTTTTCTCACTTGCATTCACGATATCCCAGCAATCGGTTAACTTGATAGCGCCACAAACCTCAACACCTGGAATAATACCATGCTTAATAGCTTCTAAAGCTTGAGGAATATGCCATTCCCATGGTGTAGCAATTATAACTGCATCAATATCAGTACGTTGCAAGAGTTGTTTAAAGTTTTCTTTTCCATTACTGTACTCAATGGCTGCTGGACGACCTGCAGCTAATAAAATCTTTTGAGCATCGGCTAGCATTTGTTTGTCAGGATCCGCAAAAGCTACTATGACCGTATCAGTTCTTTGAACTAACATCTCAATATGGTTCTGACCGCGGTAACCAGTGCCAATAATTCCAAGGCGAACTTTATCTTTTTTGACACTAGATTGTGCCTTTATAAATTGAGGACTTAAACCTAATGCCATGGTTGTTAAACCAGCATCTTGTACAAATTTTCTTCTACTTACATTGGTAGGCATATGCTTATCGTTTAGATATACAAAATAGCTATAATTATTTACATAAGCAATACCAAACTCATTTTCAGCGCATTTACCAAGCATTTAAATACTATCTTATTGCTTATAATTAACATTATGTTAAATAGATAATTACAAGATAACCCCCGATTGCTCGAGGGTTATAGTTTATAGGGATTTATAGTATTTGAGTACTATTGGTACTTATCATGTAATTTATCGAAGATGTTAAATTTCAAGTCCGCTTCGTCTGATGCTTTTTGATCTTTTCCACGAGCTTTATCACGCTTATAACCATATAATGTCGCTAAGAAATC
>CANGMV010000049.1 GCA_947454745.1 Bacteroidota bacterium
ACCAAAACTTGCACATAGTCCCCTTTTTTAAAGCTATGATCGCCTTTTGGAAATACAATTACTTTATTTTGACTATTGCGACCCATCCATTCCTGGTCACTTTTTTTACTATTGCCTTCAATCAACACTTCGTATGTTTTGCCAACATCTCTTTTATTACTTTCGTTAGAGAGTACCCATTGTACATCTACAATTTCTTGCAAACGACGCTTTTTAACTTCCTCAGGGATATCATCCTCATACCTTTTGGCAGCAAGGGTTCCAGGACGCTCTGAGTAAAAGTACATATAGCTATAATCGTAGTTCGCTTCCTTCATAATGCTTATTGTGTCCTGATGATCCTCCTCGGTTTCGGTACAAAATCCAGCTATGATATCGGCCGAAATACTACAGTCGGGCATGATTTCTTTAATGCGCGCCACTTTTGATAAATACCATTCTCTTGTATAGGTACGATTCATTAATTGCAACATTCTTGTGCTACCACTTTGAACAGGCAAGTGAATGTACTTACAAATATTAGGGTGCTTTGCCATGGTAAATAAAACCTCATCGGTAATATCTTTAGGGTGAGAAGTGCTAAAACGAACACGTAAACTTAAATCAATTTGAGCAACACTTTCTAACAATTGTGCAAAGGTTACAGATGCATTGGTTTCAGGATTGTTCCAATAATAGCTATCTACATTTTGACCTAATAAAGTAATTTCTTTGTATCCTTTTTCAAATAAATCACGACACTCCGCAACAATACTAAAAGCATCACGGCTGCGTTCGCGACCTCTTGTAAAAGGCACTACACAAAAGCTACACATATTATTACAGCCACGCATAATGGAAACAAATCCACTAATGCCATTGCTATCTAAACGAACTGGAGCAATGTCGCCATAGGTTTCGTCTCTACTTAAAATAACATTTACTGCTTTTTGTCCTGTGCCTGCTTCTGCAATTAAATCGGGTAGGGTTCTGTAAGCATCGGGGCCAACCACAATATCTACTAACTTTTCTTCCTCTAATAATTGTGATTTTAAACGTTCGGCCATACAACCCAAAATACCTACTAGTAAGCCTGGCTTTACTGTTTTTAATTTTCTAAACTCAGTAAGACGTTTGCGAACTGTTTGCTCAGCTTTTTCACGAACCGAACAAGTATTCACCAAAATCAAATCCGCCATCGCTTCGTCGCGTGTACTTCCGTAACCATTGTTTTGTAAAATAGAAGCAACCACTTCGCTGTCCGCAAAATTCATCGCACATCCATAGCTCTCTACATAAAAGAACTTATTAAAGTGCTGCTGCGGGCTAGTTGATTCAAATGCTTCACCTTGTCTTGCTTCATCATGAGCCTTGGTATCGTTCGCGTATAATTCCATGTAACCTGACTAGTTTTTGTTAAGTCTGCAAATTTACTATAAATTAGGTAGAATGTGTCAACTTGTCATACTTTCCAGGCTAATTATTTGATAATGAAAGCTTTAATAATAGCTAAATATTTGCATGCAATTTTTTTATATTTAATTAACAATCAATGCTTTATATAAGTGGTGGTATATTTCACTGTATTTGTATCTTTACTAAAATGTTTGAAAGATGAAGAAATGGCTTGTGTTGATTTTAATGGGAGTGACGGTGAAAATGTCCTTTGCGCAGGATTTGGTGGTTGCTAAGTTAAGATCAGAAACTTCCAGGAGTATTAAAAAAGACATGGATACCACTTATTGGAATTGGAAAACAGGTGGTTTGTATAATTTTAATTTATCACAAAGTGCGCTTAGCAATTGGGCAGCAGGAGGTGATAATTTCAACATGGCTTTAACTAGTTACTTTAATTACTTCGCCTATTACCAAAAGCCACGTCATAGCTGGGACAACAATATCGATGTGAACTTAGGATACATGCAATCCACTAGTTTGGGTGGAAGAAAAAACGACGACCGAGTAGATGTATTAAGTAAGTATGGATATAAAATAGATTCGGTAGGACAATTGTATATTTCGGGATTATTCAATTTTCGTTCTCAGGTTTTTGATGGCTATAGTTTTAGTGGAACCAATGCAATTTTTACTTCAAGTTTATTATCACCAGCATATATTATTTTATCGGCAGGGGTGGACTACAAGCCCGATAATACATTATCAATTTTCTTTTCTCCTTTAACATCTAGAACCACCATTGTGATGAATTCTAAGTTATCGGCATTGGGTAAATATGGGGTAGACGTGGGCAAGCATGTGAATAGAGAAACAGGTTTATTCGTAACGGTTAACTATAGCAATACCATTGCGCCCAATATTACTTATAAGGGAAGGGCCGATTTTTTCTCCAACTATTATCAAAAGCCCGAGAATGTGAATGTGTACATGACCAACTTATTCAATTTCAAAATTCATAAAAATTTCTCGGCAACCTATAGTTTGGATCTAATGTATGATGATAAGATTCGCATATTTGGACCCAACAAAACATCACCAGGATTGCAATTAAAAAGCATCATTGGGATTGGATATGTAAAACCATTGCAAGTAAAGAAAGTGGTTCTAAAACCTAAAATGATCGCAGGTGTAGATGGTGGCACCACCAATACTAGCAAGTAATTACTTTAAGGGTGTGTTTTATTTTATTTGCCTTATGGGTTAAGTCCTGATAGTCGCTACTGATAATGGTTACATGCCCCATTTTACGCCCAGGCTTGGTTTGTTTTTTGCCATACAAGTGTACAAAAACATTGTCCATTTTTAATACCTCATCAAGGCCTTCATAAACAGCGTCACCACTAAAGCCTTCGGCGCCAATTATATTCACAATGGCCGATGGTAAAATTGCGTTGGGATTACCTAATGGGTAGTGTAATAAAATACGCCAAAGCATATCATATTGACTGCTGTAATTGGCTTCGATCGTATGGTGCCCGCTATTGTGAACACGAGGCGCAGCTTCGTTTACCCATACATCTCCTTTATCGTCAATAAATAATTCTACTGCAAAAAGTCCCGGGCTTTTTAAACCATTCACTACTTTACGCGCAATGGCTTCGGCCTTCCACAATTGTTTTTCTTCCAATTTGGCAGGGCTTAATTGATAGTCTAATAAATTATATACTGGATCAAAAACCATTTCGGCAGGAGGATAAATAATTGTTTTACCTTGGGCATCCATACCAACAATCAATGCAATTTCTTTGTGAATATTAATCTTCTTTTCTAAAACCGATGGTGCATTAAAGCCAAGCTCGATTTCACTTTCTTTATTAATTACTTGAACACCTTTGCCATCATAACCGCCTTCGCCCAATTTATGTACTGCAGGTAAAAAATCAATATGCTTTAGTAAATCACTACTGCTTTGCGTAATATGAAATGCTGAGGTTGGAATTTCATTATCGGCGTAAAACTGTTTTTGTAAAATCTTATTTTTGATGATACGAATCGCTGCTGGAGTCGGATATACTTTTACGCCTTCTTTTTCCAATTGTGCTAAGGCATCTACATTTACGGCTTCGATTTCAATGGTCAACGCATCCAAGTTTTTTCCGAAATTATACACAGTATCGTAGTCATTGATATTGCCTTTCACAAAATGATGGCATAAATGAGCCGCAGGACAATCGGCATCATTTTCTAAAACGAAAGTAGTTACATCGTAATTGACAGCTGCTTGTAATAACATTCTGCCCAACTGACCTCCACCTAAAATACCTACTTTCATAAGTTCCTATTTATTTTGTCAAAGATAAGGCGAAAAGCGACTAAATTTGTAGAGGCCTATCTAAAGAATGCCATCCTAAGAAAACAATTCAATCCTATGCAAGCGCCTTCCATTATATCGGTAAAAAATTTGGTTAAATCCTATGGTGATTTCGTCGCTGTGAAAGGAATAAGTTTCGAAGTGTACGAAGGGGAGATTTTTGGATTGTTGGGACCAAACGGAGCGGGCAAGTCCACTACTTTGGAAATTATTGAAACCCTACGTCCTAAGACAAGTGGGGAAGTAATTGTAAATGGATTAAACTTGGACGATTCGCCGGAAGAAATAAAAAAAATCATCGGCGTTCAATTGCAAACCTCAGGCTTTTATCCCAATTTGAATTTAACAGAATTGATTCATTTGTTTGTGGGATTGTATCAAAGCGATGTGGATCCAACCACATTGCTTAAAAAAGTAAATTTAGAAGACAAGGCAAAAGCAAAATATAAGGAAATGAGTGGAGGGCAAAAGCAAAGATTCTCCATTGCAACTACGCTAATCAATAAGCCAAAAATCATTTTCTTAGACGAGCCTACTACAGGATTAGACCCGCAAGCGCGAAGAAATTTATGGGACTTGATTAAGGAAATTCGAAACAATGGCACTACGGTAATTATTACGACACATTATATGGACGAAGCTGAAATTTTATGTGATAGAGTAGCGATTGTAGACAGCGGAAATATTATTGCCATTAATACACCGAATGCATTAATCGACGAATTGGTAGCAACTGGTTTTGAAAAAGAGAAGGAAGTAAAGAAAGCCAATTTGGAAGATGTATTTATTAATTTAACTGGAAAGGAATGGAGACCTGAATCTTAATGATCAGCATTTGGTTAAATACTATTTTTTAAAATTTTAAAACGCACCATCATGACACTAGATCCTCGTTACCCTATTGGAAAATATCAAGTTGCACCTTATTCGGATGCACAAAAAGTATTATGGATTAGTGATTTACGTCACTTACCAAAAGATCTTGAAATGGCAGTTCAAAATTTAGACAAAGCACAGTTGGATACCCCATACCGTGAAGGTGGATGGAAAGTGCAACAACTGGTACATCATATCGCAGACAGTCATATGAATGCATTTGCAAGATTCAAATTGGGAATGACCGAAGATGTTCCTGCAGTGAAAGCATATGACGAAAATGCATGGTCACAATCGGCCGATGTATTGGAAACACCCATTAATTATTCAATGACTTTATTGCATGCTTTGCATGAGCGTTGGGCCAACTTATTGGAAAGTTTGACGGCCGAGCAATGGCAAAGAAAAGTATTTCATCCGGGCCGTAACGCCGAAGTGAGCTTATGGGACTTGTTTGCTGTATATGCATGGCATGGTAAACATCATGTTGCGCACATTAAAACATTAAGAGATCAGAAGGGATGGTAAGACTAGAAAATATGATTTCTATTTACTTCTGCTACTAAAAATACGCTGCCAATCACAAGAATTAAATCGTTGTGGTTGGCATGCATATTGGCTTCGGCCAATGCATCGTTAACATCATCATACACATTGCCTATTAATCCAAGTGCAGTTCCTTTTTTAGCCAATTCATTTGCAGGCAAAGCGCGAGGGATATGGGATTGGGTAAAATAATAGGTAGCCGTAGTTGGCAATAATTTTAACACCGCATCTACATCTTTGTCCTTCACCATACCTGTGATAATATGTAGTTGTTGGTAATGCAATGTGGCAAGCTGGTCTAATAGAGCATGCATGCCATGTACATTATGTGCAACATCTAAAACAACTTTGGGGCTATTTTGAATGCATTCCCAGCGGCCCATGAGGCCGGTATTTTCTTTCACATTCGCCAAGGCTTTTAAAACCTTTGGCGCTGTTAATTTCCAACCCATACCGGACAATAATTGTACCGCAACCAAAACACCTTTTAAGTTTTTGGATTGGTATTTGCCAGGTAAATCGGATTCGACTGTAAAGTTTTTTTGAAAAACAGGAGCGTCTAAATAATGAATAAGTGGTTGGTTAAATTCAAATAAAGAACTTGCCCAATTATTTTGAAAATGTTGAAAATGTAAAAAGTCTTCAGCAAAATAAATAGGCGCATTAAGTGCTGCTGCTTTTTGTTCAAAAACCGTTTTGGTTTCTGGGATCACTTCGCTAATGACAACAGGCGTATCGGTTTTAATAATACCCGCTTTTTCAGTAGCAATTTCGGGAAGGGTATTGCCAAGCAATGCCATATGATCCCAACCAATATTTGTTATAATTGAAAGCTCGGGGCTAATAACATTGGTACTGTCTAAGCGTCCACCCAATCCAGTTTCGATAATAGCGATATCACATTTTTCTTGTGCAAAATATTCAAAAGCCATACCTACCGTAATCTCGAAAAAAGAAGGTTCTATTTTTTCAATCAAACCTTTCATGCGATTGGTAAATGTGGTTACAAATTCTTTGCTACACATTTGTCCGTTTACTTTAATGCGCTCTCTAAAGTCATATAAGTGAGGGGAAGTGTATAAACCTGTTTTATAGCCTGCTTCCTGAAATATACTCGCCAACATATGACTAGTGGATCCCTTGCCATTCGTGCCAGCAATATGGATCGTCTTAAATTTATGTTGAGGGTTGCCTAAGAAACTACAAATAGCATTGGTATTTTCTAAATTGTTTTTAATAGCAGCGGCGCCTATTCGGCTAAACATTGGTAAGCGACTATACAAATAGTCAATGGTGTTTTGGTAAGGCATAAAAAAGGTTGTTCTAATGAATCATCTACGCATCATCTACATTCAACATTTTACTATTGAACTTCAAACTTAAATTTCACTGTCACGAATGAACTGTGATCGGCGGTATTGAAATTTATTTTGGTAAGGTATTCGATGATGGCTTTTTTGTATTTAGCGTCGTTGGAAGAAGATCCTTTTACAATTTGAACAAATCGGCCAGTGCCTGAAGGATTCACTTCAATTTCGGCATAAATAGTAGCGGCTTCCACATCACCATTAAATGAATATACTTTGGTTACATGACGGTCGCCTTTAGTAACAAATGGACCGCCTGTTCCTGTATAAGTTTTTCCATTAATACTTCCATTGGCAACACCCTGATCGCCCTTGCCACCAGCAATACCCTGGTCTTTTACATTATTATAACTGTCCTGATTATTGCCACCTTGTCCATTACCACCTGCATATTTACCCATTAAGGCTTTGGGCTTTGGAGCGGGAGGTAAAGGCATAGTTTTAGTTTGCTTATGTGCAGCAGTAGCAGACTTTATAGCTTCGTCGTTTGCATCGTTGGAACTAGCATGAATTTTAACTGCATTCACAGCGGCTTTTGCTTTTACTTGTTTGCTAGCACCTACTTCGGGTGCTGGAGCTTCCTTGCTTAATGGTGGTGTATCACCTTGGCCTGTTTCGCTATTACCCAAATTCACTTCCATATAGGTAGGTTGTGGAGGCGTAATGATAGGAGGTGTTTGTTGCCATTGCAATACAAAAAACAACAAAGCAATACATACACAAATTAACATTGTGTAAATACTTGCTTTTATATTCTTTTGTTGTTCGAAGCTTAATTGCATGGTTTAAAATTAATGCAAA
>CANGMV010000050.1 GCA_947454745.1 Bacteroidota bacterium
AAGACATATGGGTGCGAATGTACCTGCTGTTGTAGAAACAAAAAGTTTAAAAGCATTAAAAGCTAAAACTGGTAATCTATACGAGTCTATTTCTATCATTGCAAAAAGAGCAAATCAAATTAATATTTCAATTAGAGAAGAATTACACTCTAAATTAGAAGAATTTGCAAGCCATACCGATAGCTTAGAGGAAATTCATGAGAACAAAGAGCAAATCGAAATCTCTAAAGCATATGAGCGTATGCCAAACCCAGCAATTTTAGCGACTGCTGAGTTTATTGATGACAAAATCTATTACAGAAATAACGAAGAGACTGATCTTTTCCGTTAATTTTCAACAATACGAATCAAAACGTCCTGGGATCTTTATGGTATCAGGACGTTTTTGTATTTTAGACTACCAATACCGGACTACTATGTTTCGTAAATTTATCTTTTTACTTTGTTGTTTGATAGGGATTAGCGCAGCTCAATTGTCGGCGCAGGAGCTATCTGCTACTATTAGTATTCAAAGCAGTAAGGTAGACAATCAAGTAGATCCTAAAACATTTACCCAGTTGCAAACACAGCTCAAAGATTTTTTAAATCAACGCAAATGGTCAAATGAGACCTTTGGCAATGAAGAGAAAATTGATTGCAGCTTTTACATAACGATCGAATCGGTATTGTCTCCAGGTGTGTATGAGGCTAAACTTAGTATAGTATCCAATCGGCCAGTATATAATTCAAATTACACCACGCCTATTTTGAATATGCAGGATGCTAATTTTACTTTTAAATATCAGTTGTCTCAACCTATTGAATTTAACGAGAATAAGGTGCAAGGCACGGATCCTTTAGAGGCGAATTTAACTGCTACATTGGCGTATTATATATATGTTATACTGGGATTAGATTATGATTCTTTTTCTCTAAAAGGAGGGGCGCCCTATTTTGCAAAAGCATTAAATGTGGTATACAATGCGCCGGAGGCCTCGGGCATAAATGGCTGGAAATCCTATGATGGTCAACGTAATCGTTTTATTTTTATAGACAATCTAACAAAGAGCGGAATGGATAAAATTCACGAAGTAATTTATAGTTATTATCGTGAAGGTTTGGACCAAATGTCGGAGAAGCCAGAGATAGCAAGAGGTACAATTTTAAATGCATTAATGAGTATGCAGGAAGTGCAGGATGCGAATACCAATACAATGATTGTGCCCATATTGATGCAGGGAAAATTCACCGAAATTGCTGGTATATTTACAAAAGCCGATAAGCAAATGCGCAAACAATTATTAAATACATTATCGTCGATCGACTTGACGAATTTAAATAAGTACAAAGAAAAGTTAGAATGAAAAATTGGATAAGTATAAGTCTAGTATTATTTATTTTCATTGGTTGCGCACAACAGGGATCTAATGAAAATACAATTCCAGTAGATAAAATGAAAGTAATTATTTGGCAGTTAATGAAGGCCGATGAAGTGTATACAAGAGCTTCGGGTAAAGACTCAACTTATAAAATACAACATAAAAACGTACAGTATTACCAGCAAATTTTCGATTTGAATAAAGTAGATAGGGTTCGGTTTTATAAGCAAATGGATTATTATAGTAAACATCCCGTAGACTTTAAAATAGTAATGGACTCCGTAAATGAGGTTTCGAAAAGAGAAAAAAACGATATAACCAAGCATTAAATAGGTGCGGTATGCGCAAAGATTTTTAAATTTGAAGTATCATAAAAATTCGAATAAAACATAAAAACAAATCAATAAAATATGAGTAATTTAATTGGCAAACCAGCCCCGGCTTTCACTTTGTTTGATACTGAGAAAAAAGCAACTTCTTTAACAGATTTTAAAGGACAAAATGTAGTAGTACTTTTCTTCCCTTTAGCATTCACAGGAGTATGTACTGCTGAGTTATGTAATATTAGGGACAATATCGGAATCTATAACAATGCAAAAGCACAAGTATTAGCAATTTCAGTAGATTCTGCATTTACATTAGGTAAATTTAAAGAAGAGCAAAAATTAAACTTCCCATTGTTAAGCGATTTTAATAAATCAGCTTCTAAAGCATTTGATGTTCTATACGAAGTATTCCCTGCTTTAGAAATGCAAGGTGTAAGCAAACGTTCTGCGTTTGTGATTGACAAAGAAGGTGTGGTACAATACGAAGAAGTTTGTGCAACTCCAGGCGACTTACCTGATTTTGCAGCAATTCAAAATGTATTGAATACATTAAACTGAAACGTTAAGTCATGTTAATACATGATGTATAAATAAAAAAGGGGCTAATTAAATTAGCCCCTTTTTTATGCGCAGTTGTTATGAATTTATTTGTCACAAACTTCAACAATCAAAAATTTCAGATAGTGTGTGTTTTCCATTCCCCAAATAATAGGGTGGTCACTAGACTGTGATTGATAAGTAACTTGTCTAATTCTTTTTTTAGCATCACGTGCTGCCATTTCGATGGTGTCTAAAAATAATTCAGGGCTCACTAAATTCGTACAGCTTGAACTAACAAGAAATCCGCCATTTCGGATTAATTGCATGCCTCGTAAATTAATTTCTTTATAGCCAGTTACCGCCTTATCAATATTATTTCTGCTCTTGGTAAAAGCAGGTGGGTCAAGCATTACGACATCATACTTTCGTCCTTGCTTACCCCAATTCTTTAGCACATCAAAAGCGTTCATAGCTTCAAACTTCACAATATGATCTAGCTTATTTAATGCAGCATTTTTATTGGCTTGTTCCACTGCAGATTCAGAAATATCAATACCTAATACCGACTTAGCGCCATAATGTGCAGCATGAATTTCAAAAGTACCTGTGTATGTAAAAGCGCCTAATACATCGGCTCCTTTTACAATATTTTGGATCGCACGACGATTATCTTGTTGGTCTAAAAAGTAACCCGTTTTTTGTCCAGTTTCAATATTTACATAAAACTGTAAATCATTTTCATTTATAATAATTTCGGTAGGGAATGGGTCGGTTAAAAATCCTTTTTGTTGCGTAAGTCCTTCTAATTCTCTTACAGGTACATCGTTTCGCTCGTAAATACCTTTTGGATTAAAAATGCTTTTTAATGCAGTAACAATTGCCTCCTTCCATACTTCAATGCCAAATGACAAAGTCTGCATTACAAAATAGTCATTGAACTTATCAATAATCAACGCAGGTAAACCATCGGCTTCACCAAACACCAATCGACAGTTTTCGGTATAACCTAAATGCTTTCTATAATCCCAAGCCTCTTGAATTTTTTGATGAAAAAAAGCTGCTGTTATTTCTTCTCTTTTTCTTGTTAATAATCGAATGATTATTTGAGACTCAGGATTGATGTATCCACGTCCTGCTAATTGGCCATCAAAATAGTACACTTCTACTATGTCACCTGGCGCTACTGGTCCAGCAATACGATCCACTTCATTGTTGTAAATCCAAGGATGTCCAAGGACGATTCTTTGGGTAATTTTCCTGTTTAAATACACTTTTGTCATGGCGCAAAGATAGGCAGTGATTGACTGACAACTTGTTCATTTTTAGGCTAATTAATGTCAATTTTGCTCTTTTAGGCCTTTGGCAATATATTTGCTCGCATTAGATAACAATAAGTCAATTATGGAAGAAAAAGAGATCAATACCCCGGAAACAGTCGAAAATGTCGAAAATAGCCCTGAAAATGCGCCTGAAGTAGAAAACGAGCCCCTAAGTGAGCTAGATCAAGCAAAGGCAGAATTGGCAGAGCAAAAGGATAAATACCTGCGTTTAATGGCTGAATTTGACAACTATAAACGACGAACTGCAAAAGAGCGTATGGAATTAATCCAAACCGCGGGTAAGGATGTAATTGTTTCTTTATTAGATGTTTTAGATGACTGTGATAGAGCCGAAAAACAATTGAATGGGTCGGATGATATCGCTGTTCAAAAAGAAGGTATTCAATTGGTGTTTAATAAAATTCGTTCTACGATGCAAGCCAAGGGCTTAATCGCTATGGAAAGTATTGGTAAGGATTTTGACGTGGAATTGCATGAAGCAATTACGGAGGTTCCTGTTCCTGATGATAAACAAAAAGGAAAGGTAATTGACGAAGTAACCAAGGGCTATTTATTGAATGAAAAAATTATTCGTTTTGCCAAAGTGGTTGTAGGCAAATAAAAATACGCATATGTCTAAAAGAGATTATTACGAAATATTAGGTGTAAGTAAATCTGCGTCGGCAGACGAAATAAAAAAAGCATACCGTAAAGTGGCGATGCAATTTCATCCTGATAGAAATCCTGGTGATAAAGCAGCGGAAGAAAAATTTAAGGAAGCAGCAGAAGCTTATGAAATATTAAGTGATAATGATAAGAAGGCGAAGTATGATCGATTTGGTCACCAAGCATTTGGCCCAGGATCAAATGGTGGTGGAGGAGGAGGATTCCATGGCGGTGGCATGGATATGAACGACATTTTTAGTCAGTTTGGTGACATATTTGGCGATGAAGGTTTTGGAGGATTCTTTGGTGGAGGAGGAGGAAGATCAAGAGGTGGTGGCGCAAGAGCGAGAGGCCAAAGAGGAAGTAACCTAAGAATAAAATTAAAATTAAATTTCGAGGAAATTGCGAATGGAGTTACGAAGCAAGTGAAAGTAAAAAAGCATGTGGTTTGTACTACTTGCGGAGGTAATGGAGCAAAGGATAAAAATAGTTTACAAACCTGTACTACTTGTAATGGACAAGGGCAGGTAAGAAAAGTAACCAACACGTTTTTAGGACAAATGCAAACGGTGAATACCTGTCCTACCTGTAATGGAGAGGGCACAACGGTTACTGCAAAATGTACTGCTTGTAAAGGCGAAGGCCGCGTATATGGTGAAGAAACCATTTCGATTGATATACCTGCTGGAGTTCAAGACGGCATGCAATTAAGCATGTCGGGTAAAGGAAATGCGGGTGAGCGTGGTGGCATGTCGGGTGATTTAATTATCATGATAGAGGAAGAAGCACATGAGTCTTTACATAGAGATGGTTTGAATGTAGCTTACGATTTATACATCACTATTCCAGATGCTATTTTTGGAACAAGTGTAGAAGTGCCAACTATTGATGGACGTGCAAAAATTAAAATTCCTGCAGGTACTCAAAGTGGAAAGATTTTCCGATTAAAAGGAAAGGGTTTCCCTGAAGTACAAGGCTATGCAAAAGGAGATCAATTGATTCATGTAAATATTTGGACTCCGCAACATGTAAGTGATGAGGAAAAGGCAGCTTTAGAGAAAATGCAAGAAAGTGAAAACTTTAAACCGAAGCCAGTAAAAGGAGATAAGAGTTTTTACGATAGAGTGAAGGAAGCTTTCAAGTAATAATAAAAAGAGGGGCTAAAGAAAATAGCCCCTCTTTTATTTTTATTTCAACTGATATATTTCTTTAGTGTTTCTGCCATAACCATCATAGTCTAAGCCATAGCCCACTACAAATTTATTAGGGATATCAAAACATGCGTAGTCAACTTTAACAGGGTAGGCCAATGCTTCTGTTTTGTTTAACAACACTGCAATTTTAATAGAATGAGGTTGACTTGATTCCAACTGAGGTAAAAAATGGTGTAGTGTTTTTCCTGTATCAATAATATCTTCCAAAATAATAATATCACGGCCACTCACATTGGCGTCTAGGCCAATGGCAGTAATAACATTGCCCGATGAAGTAGTTCCTTTATAAGAAGCTAATTTAATAAAACAAACTTCGGCTTCAATAGTGATTTGTTTAAATAAATCGGCAGTAAATAAAAAAGAGCCATTTAAAATTGAAAGAAATATTGGTCTTTTGCCTTCATATTCTTTATTTAATTGGGCAGCAAGTTCGGAAATTTTTGTTTGAATTAAAGCTTCACTCAAATAGGGTTCAAATTCTTTGTCTAGTACTTTTATATTTGACATACTATGTGTAGTTTATTTTTTCTTTTTAAATAAATGCCAGGATTTGAAAATATTCAAATTCACTCTAATTGAAAAATCATTCAATGTAGCTTGTTTCTTTTCGCCTGGCATATGAAACAAAATTAAATTAGTTCCTTCCACGAGGAGTTTATTGGTAGCTTGTTGTGGATTATATGCTTTTAAATGTTCAAATTGTATGCCCTCTGATTGGCTAATGTCATATAATGTTTCTCCAGCTCTTACAATATGTACTTTCTTATTACTCTCCTTTTTCTTAGCTGCTAAAAATACAAGTTGATCATTTTCAACTAAGTCTGTTTCATTAATGTCGTTGTATTGGTATAGTTTGTATAAGGATATTTTAAAAGTATTTGCAATTTCTAAAAAGGATCGGCCTTCCTTAGCCCATATTACAGAAACTCCATTAATTTTGAATTTTGCTTTAGGATAAGGGGATGCTTTTTTCTTTGTAATACTAATAATTACACTTGCATTATTAGAGCTGTCCTTTGGTAGGTCACTAATTTTGTTAATGGCCTGAGGTTTAGCTATTTTTTTAGCAGGATTTGCATTACTGCTAATACCTTTTACACCCGAAAGTTGAACGGTGTCTAATTTTGGATTGTCTACTTTCGCTACTTTAACCGTATTTTTTACAATACTATCTTTTATAATAATAGGTTGTACCGCAGGCTCGACTACTGTATCTTTTTCAGCGGCTAGGTTTGGATAATTGTATTGGGTCAGTTCATAGTCGTCAATTACTTTTAATAATTTCTTGGGATAGTCAGATGCAGTTGCATAACCAGCTTTTTTTAATCCCATTGCCCATGCTGAATCGTCGACAGGATCTAATTCAAAAAGGCTTGCATAGTTAGGTCTATTTTTTAAAAAATTAGAATGGTCTTTAAAAGAATTGATCGCATCGCTATATACTCTAAAGCATTCTTTTTTGGTATCATCGTCCTGATAAGTCGTTTCGCCTTTCCAATCCGATTTACATTTTATGCCAAAATGATTGTTGAATTTTTTTGCCAAATTACTTTCGCCACTACTAGACTCTACAATTGCTTGTGCCAAAATAATGGAAGCGGGAATACCCGTGCGCTTCATTTCCTGCATGGCAATTGTTTTATATTTTTCAATATAAGCCTTGGTTACTTGTACTTGTGCTAATAAGGTAAGTGGCATGCATAAAAGTAGTAGTGTGTAAAAATGTTTTTTCATTGTATTAATTATTTCTTTCTGATGAAAGTAAGTCCGTCTCTTATTGTTAAAATGGTTTGCTCTGTACTTGTGTCGTTGAGCACATATTCATTGAATGCTTGAATGGCTTTTGCACTTTTGCCAGATACTTGATCTTCCAACACTTCGCCA
>CANGMV010000051.1 GCA_947454745.1 Bacteroidota bacterium
AGTTTTTAAGAATTCAATAGCTTCAAAAAATTCTGATTCCATTTCGCTAATGTCTTCGTTGAAATTATAGCTATCTAAAATTTTCTGATGCTTCATTCTTAAGGCAATATACTTGCTAATGAATTTCTTGTCTAACAAGTCGCCAACTCTTAATGCGTTTCTTCCTGTCTTATCCATATAAGCAGGTCCGATTCCTTTTAATGTAGATCCAATTTTTGCTTCTCCCTTTGACAATTCAGAAGCTTTGTCCAAAGCTCTATGTGAAGGGATAATAATATTTGTTCTTTCTGAAATAAATAAATTCTTTTTTACATCCACACCCATGGTGGCAACTGCATCACATTCTTTTTTCAAAGTCACAGGATCCAATACCACACCATTTCCAATGATATTAATTTTATCTTGGTGAAAAATACCAGAAGGTATTTGATGCAAGACCATTTTAGTGCCATTCACATACAAGGTATGTCCCGCATTGGGTCCGCCTTGAAACCTTGCGATAATATCATACTTGGGAGCAAAATAATCCACTATTTTACCTTTTCCTTCGTCACCCCATTGAAGTCCTAAAATTACGTCTACCATGATTTGTTGTTTGAGAGCACAAAAATAAGTCTAGAAAACTTTATTACCTATTTATCCCAATATTAATTGCGCTTACTTTTACACAGTCTCTGTATCAAACCTGTTAACTTGTTGAATACCATTTAGGGATTTAATTCTATCCACTAAGCTGGCTAGCTCGTCCTTATCGTGTACATATACTTTAATAGTGCCTTGGAATAGGCCATCTTTAGATTCGATTGTCAATGCGGCGATGTTAATTTTCAATTCGCCACTAATAATATTCGTGATTTTATTCACTACGCCTACATCGTCCAATCCTATAATACTAAGCCCTGTTAGGAAAGAAATTTCTTTATTTTTCGCCCACTTGGTCTTCACAACTCTATGTCCGTAATTGGCTAATAATTGAGTTGCGTTCGGACAAGTGGTACGATGTATAATTAAACCCTTTCCCGTACTCACAAATCCAAAAACATCATCCCCTGGAATAGGGTTGCAACATTTGGCTAATGAATATTGAATTTGATCGCTGGATTCTCCAAATATGATAAGTTCTGAATCTTTTTTAGGAATAGGGCGTGTGATTGCATGTTCATGGTTTTGCTCAAGTGGAGCAACAACTGGTTTGGGCGCTTCCACTTTATCACCCAATACCGTGAACATTTTCAATTCTTTTAAATCAATCGATTTCGTGGCAATGCGATATAATAAATCTAATTGACTTCCTAGTTTATAATAGTTCATTACCTGGTCCACATTGTATGGATTGTATACGCCGCCAATACCTTCTAACTTGCGTTGTAATGTATACTTTCCTTCTTCGGCAATCACTTTTTTCTCTTCTCTTAATGCATCCTTAATGCTATTCTTTGCCTTAGCAGTCACAACACTATTCAACCAATCCTCCGAAGGTTTTTGTTTATTGCTAGTAATAATTTCTATTTGATCCCCACTGCGTAATTTATGACTTATAGGTACCAACTTATGGTTCACTTTCGCGCCAATACATTTGGAGCCAATAGCAGTGTGTATATAAAATGCAAAATCCAATGCCGAGCTATTCGTTGGCAACATTTTAACTTCTCCCTTGGGTGTATACACGTATATTTCCTCTGCTAAAAAGGAAGTTTTAAAATCTTGTAAAAAATCAATGCCGCCTTCGTCCTGATTACCCAATGCCTCTCGGATTTGCATAAACCATTTGTCAAAACGGTCTTCGCTTTGAGAGCCTTCTTTATATTTAAAGTGTGCAGCTAAACCCTTTTCAGCAATTTCATTCATGCGCTTAGTACGAATTTGCACTTCCACCCATTTTCCTTGTGGTCCCATCACAGTGGTGTGAAGGGCTTCATAGCCATTACTCTTAGGATTGCTTAGCCAATCGCGCAAACGTTCTGGTGATGGCAGGTACTCGTCTGTCACCAAAGAATATACTTTCCAACAATCTTCTTTTTCTTTATCTATTGGGGCATCTAATATCACTCTAATGGCAAACAAGTCATACACTTCTTCAAAACTTACGCCCTTCTTTTTTATTTTGTTCCAAATGGAATGAATGCTTTTTGGTCGGCCATAAATTTCGAAATTAAAACCAGCCTGTGTTAATTTATCTTTTAATGGGCGAATAAATTCATTGATATATTTTGTTCGTTCTCTTTTGGTCTCAGATAATTTTTTGGCAATCTCTTTATAGGTGTCCGATTCCAAATATTTCATCGACAAGTCCTCCAACTCTGTCTTAATGTTGTATAAACCCATTCGGTGTGCAAGTGGGGCATATACCCAAATGGTTTCGGATGCAATTTTTAATTGCTTTTCCTGCTTCATGGAATCGAGGGTTCGCATATTATGCAAACGATCGGCCAACTTAATCAGGATTACCCTTGGGTCGTCGGTAAGGGTTAATAAAATCTTTTTAAAGTTCTCGGCTTGTTGGCTACTATTGGTATCCATCACCGTCGAAATTTTCGTAAGACCGTCTACAATTTTTGCAATCTCATTGCCAAATTCGCTCTTAATATCGTCTAAGGTAATATCCGTATCCTCTACTGTATCATGCAATAATCCACAAATTGTACTTCGAACCCCTAAGCCAATTTCTTCCACACAAATCATCGCAACGGCAATAGGATGAAATATATAAGGCTCACCACTTTTTCGACGCATGGTTTTATGCGCATTGGTGGCCATTTCAAAGGCTGACCTTAAAAGTTCTTTATCGCCTTTTTTAATTTTAGGTCTTAGGGCACGCAAAAGGGCACGATAATGACGAACAATTTCTTTATTCTCCTGTTCTTCATTTAAGTTGTAAGTACTGGCACTTACTGGTTTAATATCGTCTTCTTGCATATCCATTGGTTACGAAAATACGTAAAAGCTGCAGGATTTTTACATGGAACCGGCAGATAATGTAACTTTGTCCCTCTATGTCTTCAACAACGCCTAAACCCATATTTAAGGGCTCTATTTTAAAAAGAGTTTTTTCCTTTGTAAAACCTTACCGATTTATATTTTGGAGTAATGTGGTTTTGTCGATTGTACTTGCATTTGCAACACCAGTTCGACCTTATTTAATTCAAGCGACTGTAAACATTGCGATCGGGAAAGTAGTGCAGCTTCCTGTTTGGTTAAAATGGTTTTTACCAATAGAAGCAATGGGAGATACTATGAAATTAATACTCGCTATTAGTTTGTTTCAAGTGGCGTTTATTATGTTGGAAACCATCATGCGTTTCTTTTTTACATTTGGAATGGCTTGGTTGGGACAACAAGTAATTAGGGATTTACGTAATAAAGTGTATGATAAAATTATGCATTGGGAAATGCGTCAGTTCGACCAAACGCCTATTGGCACTTTAACAACGCGAACCATTAATGACATTGAGAGCATTAATGATATTTTTTCAGACGGACTCATTCCCATACTCGCCGATTTATTAACGATTATCGTCACATTAACTACCATGTTTGTCATTAATTGGCAATTGACTTTGGTGTGTTTAATTCCATTTCCGATTATGTTAATCGCGACTTATTTTTTTAAAGAAAGCGTGAACAAAAGTTTTATTCAAGTACGTAATGCGGTAGCTGCGTTAAATGCTTTCGTGCAAGAACATATTTCGGGTATGCAAGTCGTGCAAGCATTTGCTGCTGAAGAAAAGGAGATGAAAAAATTTACTAAAATCAATGAACAACATAAGCTTGCGAATATAAAAGCCATTTTTGCGTATTCGGTTTTCTTTCCAGTGGTGGAAGTAGTATTGGCATTAAGTATCGGCTTGATTGTGTGGTGGGTTGCAGGTAGGTCCTTAGATGCAGGAATGTTGGTAGCGTTTATATTATTCTTGAATCAAATTTTTAGGCCCTTACGCATGATCGCCGATAAATTCAATGTATTGCAAATGGGAATGGTTGCCGCAGAGCGAGTGTTTAAAGTATTAGACAATCAGGATGTGACAATTAACGACGGCACCTATGCACCAGCGCATATTAATGGGAAGATTGAATTTAAAAATGTTTGCTTTGCATATCAGGAACCTAAATGGGTATTAAATAATATCAACTTTACGGTAGCCGCAGGACAAACAGTAGCATTGGTAGGTCATACAGGCAGTGGTAAAACTTCAATTATTAGTATTTTAAATCGATTGTATCCATATCAATCAGGTACC
This sequence comes from Bacteroidota bacterium, assembly GCA_947454745.1. GTDB lineage: Bacteria > Bacteroidota > Bacteroidia > Chitinophagales > Chitinophagaceae > Sediminibacterium. The sequence goes on from CANGMV010000051.1 coordinate 4,239, forward strand.
ATATTATTGGACGATCATGCAATTGAGTCTTATTCATTGGACCGTTTGCGTGCATCGGTAGGCGTGGTATTGCAGGATGTGTTTTTATTTTCAGGTTCGGTGTATGACAACATAACATTGCGTAATCCATCAATTAGTAAGGAGCAAGTACATGAAGCAGCTAAGATGATTGGCATGCATGATTTTATTATGGAATTACCAGGCAACTATGATTATCAAGTGATGGAAAGAGGGGCTACTTTAAGTTTAGGACAAAGACAATTGTTAAGTTTTATCCGGGCACTTTTATACAATCCTTCTATTTTAATTTTGGACGAAGCCACTTCTTCGATCGATACCGAAAGTGAACAATTAATTGAGCATGCGATTGAGACACTCATTAAAGGACGTACTTCCATCGTGATTGCACATCGCCTTTCAACCATTCGAAAAGCCAATAAAATCATTGTCCTCGACAAAGGGGAGATCAAAGAAATGGGCACCCATAATGAGCTCTTACAATTGGGTGGTTTTTATGCGACCTTAACTGAAATGCAGTTTGCGCAGAAAAAACAAGCTTAATTTTCTTAAATCATTGATTTTCAATCATTTATTTTTCTAATATTTTTTATTTTTGTATTTAAGTTTCTGTTAAGAAATACTGATTTTCAAAAGCTTTATTCCTATCTTTGCCGCAAATTTTGAGAGAATCATGTCTTTTTTACGAATAAAAACTTTACTGGTAGCGAGTTTCAGCCTTTTGGCTGTATTGTGTTCAACGAGTGTATTTGCCAATAATTTGGCAGTAGATTCGGCTGTAATTGCAGATACCAACAAAGCAAATGTGGAAGCAGTAGCTGTAGAGGAACCAAAAGTGGAGAAGAAAAAAGAAGAAGGTAGCTTTAATGTTACTGAAACCATTCTTGAGCACATTAAGGACGATCACAGCTGGCATTTATGGGGACATACCTCAATTCATTTGCCTGTGATTTTGAAAACTTCAAAAGGTTTCGAAGTGTTCTCTTCTGAAAAATTAGTAGACGAGCATCACGAGCCTGTTGTGTACAAAGGTAATTTTGATTATAAATTAATTGATGGTAAAACGAAAATCGTCGATGCCAATGGTAATTTAGATAAGGAAGCAAGCAAACAACTTTGGGATATTTCTATCACGAAGAACGTAGCGAGCTTATTTGTTTCTGTTTTCATTTTATTAGTGGTGTTGTTGAGTTCAGCAGCTGCATATAAAAAAACAGGTATTAAAACTGCACCAAAGGGTTTACAATCTTTTATGGAACCTATCATTTTATTTGTTAGAGACGAAGTAGCTGTTCCAAATATTGGTGCAAAGAAAGCTGGCAAATACATGCCATTCTTGTTAACCATCTTCTTCTTGATTTTAACGAATAACTTTTTAGGTTTGATTCCTTTCTTCCCGGGAGGAGCGAACGTGAGTGGTAATATTGCTTTCACTATGACTTTAGCGGTTTGCGTATTTATTGTAGTGAATTTAAGTGCAAATAAAAGTTATTGGGAACACATTTTCTGGATGCCAGGTATGCACTGGAGCATGAAATTGTTCTTAGCTCCAATCGAGTTGATTGGTGTATTTACAAAGCCTATTTCTTTAATGATTCGTTTGTTTGCGAACATTACAGCAGGCCACATTCTTGTATTAAGTTTGATTTGTTTAATCTTCATATTCAAAACGGTATTTGCTTCTGCGATTGCAGTTCCATTTGCAGTATTTATTGGCATGATTGAGTTGTTGGTTGCTTTCTTGCAAGCCTTCATCTTTACAATGTTAGCTGCAATGTATATTGGAATGGCAACCGAAGAGCATCATCACGAGGAAGCACATGGGGAAGCGGCGCATCACTAAAATAATGATTAAAAATTTTTTCAATAACAATTAAAACGTAAAAAAATGGTAGTAGGAAGTGTTGCCGCAATCGGCGCTGGTTTAGCTGCTATCGGTGCCGGAATTGGTATCGGTCAGATTGGTAAAGGTGCTGTTGAAGGTATTGCTCGTCAGCCAGAAGCTGCTAACGAAATCCGTTCTAACATGATTGTTGCTGCTGCGTTCGTAGAGGCCGTTGCCTTGTTCGCTGTGGTTGTTGCCTTATTAGGTAACGGATAATCCGTAGACGATTTCTAAATTCATTATAGGCCCTAGCACAGGGCGAAGGGCCTATAATTTTATTGAAAAAAACATTCGAAAGAAAAACTTGAACGAAATTAAATAGAGCCTTATGTTGTTAGAAATTAATCCATTAGTGTTGCCAGATATTGGCTTGGTGTTTTGGAACACAGTTGCATTTTTAGTCCTATTAATTGTATTAGGCAAATTTGCATGGAAGCCAATCTTAAAAGCAATCAACGATCGTGAAAGCGGTATTGAAGAAGCTTTGTTAAAGGCCGACAAAATGAAGTCTGAAATCACTGCAATGCAAAATGAAAATGAAGCATTGTTAGCGAAAGCACGTGAAGAAAGAGCTACATTGATTAAAGAAGCTAAAGAAGCTTCAGAGAAAATGGTAGCAGAAGCAAAAGATAAAGCAAAGTCAGAATACGATAGAATTTTAGCGGATGCACAAGTTGCAATCAATCAACAAAAAAACGCTGCATTAGCTGAGGTTAAAAATCAGGTAGGCAACTTAGTAGTTGAAGTAGCTGAAAAAGTATTAAGAAAAGAATTGTCTAATAAAGCCGACCAAGAGTCTTACATTAAGCAATTAGCTGACGGAGTTAAATTAAATTAATAAAAAATGTCGAACGCACGTTTAGCAGGTAGATACGCAAAAAGCTTACTGGGTCTTGCCACTGAGCAAGGTCAATTGGAAGCGGTGTATGCAGATATGAAATATTTGCAAGCCGTTTGCCAAGTGAGTAAGGATTTTGTGAACTTATTGCGTAGTCCTATTATTAAAGCAGATCAAAAGAATAGCATCATTAATGCGGTTACCAAAGACAAAGTAAGTTTGTTGACGAATTCTTTTACAGTATTATTAGTTAAGAAAGGTAGAGAAAGTGATTTG
>CANGMV010000052.1 GCA_947454745.1 Bacteroidota bacterium
TGTTAATTGTACAGGCTTTTTGGCAATGGCTTTTACTGCCTTTGTTCTTTTAATATGAACAGGCGCACTAGGTGCATCCCCAAATAAGTCTAACTGTTGCAGTTCTATAGCCATTAGGCAAAGTTAGGGGAGTATTTATTGCAACTACCCTTTGTAAATGATTGGTGGATAAATTGTTAAGTATGGTGTATTTTTGCGTATGCGTTTATTTATTGTAGCCACATCGCAATTGGCCATCCCCAATTCCATTATTCATGCCAAAATCATGGATATACTAAGCTCATGTGCTCATTGTAAGGAGGCGCAACCGATCATTGTTGGAGATGATTTTTCGGAGTCACAGCTTTATGATTATCAAGGAATTGAAGGGGTTACAACACTATCATTTAAAGAAGCGCGACATTTTATAAAGCAGGTTTCCAATGCTATTGTGTTGCATTTTGGCACCGAATTGGATGGGTCTAAATCATTTCCTAATTTCTTTGTACCTATTGCTGTTCCCAATGTAATCAATGGAGTATCGGTGATGAAACGATTTTTCATCAAGCGTCAATTTAAGCAATGCTTACAAAAATCGACTGCTATATTATGTACCAACGATTGGGTGTTAGAAAGTTTGCAGGCAAAATATCCCGAGATGTCGCTGAAATTATTACCCGTTTATTTGCCTACTATACCACCTACTCATTTTGAATGGCAGGAACTTTCTGCAGCCAAAGAATTAATATCCGATGGCAATAATTATTTTCTTGCTTTTGCGCCTGTAGAAAGGTTTACAGCGATTTTAAAAGAGTTTTCTATTTTTAAAAAATGGCAACTCACCACCATGCATTTGGTTTTTATTTTTGACACACAAAAGCAAGTCAATACGGCATTAGAACAGCTTAAAGGGTATAAATATAAAACATCTATTTCCATACGCCTGGCCGATGATTTGAATTTGGCTTGGTTAGCGGCTACTTATGCTATTTTATGGGAAGGCGTAGATTGTTCAAAATCAGTTTGGGTAGAATATGCAATACAATATGATATTCCATTGTTGTTTGACACTCAAGTAGGACTTCCAGCAACCTGGTTACAAGCAGGTGAGGTTTTTTCTTTCTCTGAAAAACAAGCATTATCCAATCACTTTAAACTATATTATAAAGACGAAGTGTATCGACAGTCAAGAGCCAGCATGGGTAAGGATTGGCTCGCCCAGCTCAATGAACAAAGGGTTACATTAGACTTATTTAATAAAATTGTACTTTCGCTTAATAAATAGCACAATCCTATAACAATGCATCAATCTAATATTAATGTTACCGTTCATTTAGATGAACAAAAAATTCCTCAAAATATTCAATGGTCTGCATCGGACAGCACAGCAACCGAAGCTCAGGACGCGCGCGCGATGATGCTTACTTTTTGGGATCCAACCGACAAAACTGCACTACGTATTGATCTTTGGACAAAGGATATGATGGTGGACGAAATGGCCGATTTCTTTTATCAGAATTTAATGGGCATGGGAGATACCTACCTAAGAGCTACGCAGGACAAAGCAATTGCAGATGATTTTAAAACATTTGCCCAATCATTTTATCAAAAATTTAGAGCAAGTCAAATTGCTCAAAATCCAAAATAGTATACCATGAGTTTAGAAACAGAAGTAATGTCTTTAATGAAAGACGCGATGAAAAACAAGGACGAAGTTTTATTAAGAGGTTTAAGAGCCATTAAAGCTGAAATCATAAAAGCAAAAACAGAACCGGGTGCCAATGGTGAAATTTCAGCAGATGGTGAAATGAAACTATTGCAAAAATTAGTAAAGCAACGTAAAGATTCTTTAACTATTTATCAGGAACAAAATAGAGCCGATTTAGCTGCTAAAGAATCGGAAGAAATTGCTGTAATTGAAAAATTCTTGCCAGCTCAAATGAGCGAGGAAGAAGTAAAAGCGGCTGTAGTAGCCATTATCGCTCAAGTAGGTGCAGCTGGCCCTCAGGATTTAGGCAAAGTAATGGGCGTTGCTACAAAGCAATTAGCTGGTAAAGCAGATGGTAAAATTATTTCGGCTTTGGCTAAATCATTACTTACTGCATAGCCATGTGGTTAGACCTACTTGCTGGCACCATATTGATCATTGCATTATTGCAAGGATATAAAAATGGATTGATAAGAGCCATTGTGTCTTTTATGTCTTTATTTATTGGCCTTGTACTTGCTTTTCAATTTGCAGGCTGGGTAGCAATTCAGTTAAAAGAACATACCAAAATAGCTTCACACTGGTTGCCTTTCATTTCCTTTTTACTGGTGCTCATAGTAGTGATGTTAGTGCTTAAATGGACATCGAGACTCTTGCAACAAACTGCCGAATGGTTAATGCTTGGATGGCTAAATAAATTATTGGGGATTGTTTTATACGCATTTATTTATTTTACCATTTTAAGTGCTGTTGTGTATTTTTTACAAATACTAGGTGTATTAGAAGAAGCCAAAATGAAAGACACTTATTCTTACCATTATTTACAATCCTGGTGGCCCTATTGTATGGAAAAAATGGGCGAATGGCTGCCTTCCATTAAGCACAGTATCGCCACTTTCTCCAATCCTTTAAAATAAGGCAGTTCACTATTTTACCTAATTGTTAATAATTGAGGATAAGCGTTCATGTAATCCCCATATAGACTTTTTTTGCAATGAATTAAGTATCTTTATTCATATTGATTGTTATGGAATACGAAATTAAAAAAGACGGGAAATTTGAGTACTTGGAAGTGGGTGAGGGAGAAACCTTAATGCTATTACATGGCCTGTTTGGCGCTTTAAGTAATTTTTCGGATTTAATTGAAAAATTCAGAACCACCCATAAGGTGGTTGTGCCTTTATTGCCTCTTTTCGACTTAGATATTTTACATACGAGTGTAACAGGATTAGCAAAATATGTTACTCAGTTTATTGAACATAAGGGCTTCGATAAAGTAAACTTATTAGGAAATTCATTGGGGGGGCACGTTGGTTTGGTATATGTACTAGCACATCCCGAAAAAGTAAAGTCTTTGATATTAACTGGTAGTAGTGGTCTTTTTGAAAATGCTATGGGTGATACCTATCCAAAGCGTGGCGACTATGAGTATATCAAAAACAAAACAGCACTTACTTTTTACGATCCTGCCATGGCTACACCCGAATTGGTGGATGAGGTTTTTGAAATCACAAGAAACCGAATTAAAGTCATTAAAATTATTGCACTTGCAAAGAGCGCAATTCGAAATAACTTAGGCGAAGAACTGAATCAAATTAAAGTACCTACTTGTTTGATTTGGGGTAAGAACGATACGGTTACACCTCCGTTTGTTGCGGAAGAGTTTAAAAAATTAATTCCGCACAGTGAATTGCATTTTATTGATAAATGTGGTCATGCCCCTATGATGGAAGTGCCACATGAGTTTAATGAAATACTATCCACCTTTTTAAATTCACTTCCTAAATAATAGTATGTCTATGTTAGCTGCATCTATTGCCATTAAAGGATTGCCCATGCTTCACTTGGAGGACAAAGTGTCCTTTGCAATGCAATGCATGGAGGATTTTGATGTGCAACATTTAGTAGTAGTAAAGGACGATTATTTTATTGGATTGGTTAATAAGGCCGACTTGTTGGATACCGACGAGTCGAATAATTTGGCTGCACTAAGTGATCAAATAGTAAGAATTGGTATTGCAGGATCGGCGCATTTTTTAACTGCTTTGGATTTATTTACAAAACATCATTTAACTATTTTGCCCGTTTTAAATGAACAACAAGAATGCATAGGGGTTATTACACAACAACATCTTAACGACAATCTTGCACAATTTTTAGGCGTTGCACAACCCGGTGCCATTATCGTTTTATCTATTTCCCCTTTTCAATATTCATTGGCCGAAATGAGCAGATTAGTAGAAACCAATAATGCACAAATTGTACAACTTAATAGTTTTTTCGACGAAGCAAGTGGCGCATTGTTGGTTACGCTTAAATTAAATAGGGACGAGGTTGGGGCCATAATTGCTACCTTCCAAAGATATGATTATCAAGTTGTACACTATTTTGGAAACTCTCCATTAAACAATGATATCGAAGATCATTATCATCATTTAATGAATTATTTAGATGTTTAAAAAAAGTCTTTCCCTTTGTATATTATTTCTTTTTTTTATTGGAATACAATTTAAAGCCAATGCGCAACTTAAAGTAGCGCATATTGAAATTGAAGGCAATATTAAAACCAAGGCTTATATTATTTTAAGAGAATTGCCTTATAAAATTGGAAGTCAAATTCGAGAAGATTCTTTAACAAGTTTGAATACAGTTGCGAAGCAACAATTAATAAATACCTCTTTATTTTTGGATGCGCAAGTAACCGCGCAACAAGTAGATAGTCAAAATTTAAATATCCTCATTAAAGTAACGGAACGTTGGTATTTTTTTCCGCTTCCTTATTTTAAATGGGTAGACCGTAACTTAAGTGAATGGTGGAATACGCAACACCATAGTTTAGATCGAGTGAATTACGGCATTAATTTTAAACAAGCCAATGCCACAGGGAACAATGACAGGCTTACTGTTGGCTTAATTACAGGCTATACACAACAGTCGGTCCTAAGATACCAGTTTCCTTATTTGGATAAAAAATTACGTTTTGGTATGGGTTTGGGATGGCAGTACTTTACACAAAAGGAAATAAACACATCGACCCTTGCTGATAAGCAGGTTTTTTTCAAGACACAGGATGTAATGCAAAAAGGATATAGAGCGAATGTTAATTTTTTCTATCGCCCTAGTTTGTTCGAAAGACATAGTTTGCAAATTGGTTATGGAAATACTTCAATCAATGATACAGCGTTATTATTGCAACCTAAATACTTTCCTAATTACGCGAAGTCACTTTCTTATTTTGATCTAAATCTTTCTTATTCAAAAATAAAATTTGATTATAACGCTTACCCCTCCGAAGGCAATAGCAATGAACTGGGTATTTACCAAAGATTTTCTGGAGGTTATAATTTAACTTCTTTTCAATTCAGAAAAGTGCATGCACATCATATAAACCCTTCTCATTTTTATTTATTGGAATCTAATAACCAAGGTAAAATATTGGCGAATCAAAATTATATGGATAGCCGTTTAATGGGTTATGGAAATATGCAAATGAATGGTTTTGAATATTATGTTATTGATGGTAATGCCGGAAGTATTTTTAAAGCAGAATGGCATTACTTATTAGGCAGTTTTGATGTGCCTAAAACTAGTGGTATAGGATTGGTGGATAAGATTAATAAACGATTACCCGATATTAAATATCATTTTTGGTTAAAGGCTTTTACCAATGTAGGCTATGCGTATAGCGAACATCCTACCAATTCAAGCAAGTTATCCAATACCTTATTAAGGTCGGCTGGTGTAGGTTTGGACATTCTCAGCATTTATGATTTAGTGATAAAAATTGATTACAGTGTGAATCAGTTGGGAGACAAAGGGGTATATTTGCATGGCGGAATTAATTTTTAATTTTATTCATGAAAGTTGCAATTTATAGTAGAGGGGTAGATTTAGATCAACAGCAATCCTTAAATGCGTTGTTATTAGAACTAAATAGGTATGATATTACTATTTATGTTTTCGAGGACTTGCTTCATAAATTTGCATTAGTGAATCCTATTGGAAAAACGCCTTTAATTCCTTTTAGTTGCTCATCGGAACTACATAATACGATTGATTGTTTAATTAGTTTAGGTGGTGACGGAACGGTTTTAGATGCTATTACATTGGTAGGTGACACCAATATTCCCATTTTAGGTATTAATTATGGCCGCCTTGGTTTTTTAGCTTCCATTTCCAAAGACGAGTTAAGCTTAATGGTGGATGCCTTGGTAAATAGAAGCTATGTAATTGAAAAAAGAACCTTAATTCATTTAGATTCCAATATGCCCGTTTTTGGTGCAACTCCATTTGGTTTAAATGAGTTTGCGATTCATAAACGCGATACTTCACCCATGATTAAAATTCATACTTATTTAAATGGTGAATTTTTAAATTCCTATTGGGCAGATGGTTTAATTGTGGCTACTCCAACTGGTTCTACTGGTTACAATATGAGTTGTAATGGACCTATCTTATTTCCCGATTCAGCTAGCTTTGTAATTACTCCAGTGGCCCCACATAATTTAAATGTGCGTTCCATTGTGGTTCCCGATACTTCGGTCATTTCATTTGAAATAGAAGGTCGTACCGAAGAATTAATTTGTGCTTTAGATGCCCGCAAAGAAATTGTTGCAAAAAACATTCAGTTAGCGGTGAAGAAGGAAAACTTTGCAGTACACTTTATTCGTTTAAATGAAAATAGTTATTTAACCACCCTTAGAACGAAGCTTACTTGGGGATTAGATAAAAGAAATTAATACATGCGTAGCATTCAGTACATATTTTTATTAAGCATTTTGCTTTTTGCAAACAGCTTGTCTGCGCAATATATTCAGCTAATTGAAAATAGAGGAGAAGTAGGTATTATGGGCGGAGGCTCCTACTATCGCGGTGATATCGCATCGGATAGATTGGTTTATAAACCTAATTTTGGGGCTTTTTACAAAAAGCAAATGAACGACTATGTTGGGATAAGAATTAATTACGAATATTTAGCGATCGCTGCAAATGATATGCAATCTTCCAATCCCTACGAAAAAGCAAGGGGTATAAACTTTTCCCGTACTGCTCACGATGTAAGTATCATGGGTGAGTTTTATTTTTTGAAATTTATTAATGGCAACAAACAGTTTAGATTTTCTCCGTATTTAGGTTTTGGTATGGGTGCCTGGAAATCGATTGCTAGTGCTACCAATATAGACACCCCAAAAACACAAAGGACAATTACTTTTCCCATTAACTTAGGGTTTAAATATAATGTGACAGGACCTTGGAATATTTTTGCAGAAGCAACTTATCGGTTTACCAACTCCGACAAACTTGATTTTTTTGCTGATACCGATACACGGACTCCTGCCTCTGGAGGAACTACTTTCCAAGCAAGTAGCTCTGGAAATGATCAATACTTTACGACCAAACTAGGTATCTCCTATAATTTACTAGAAATTTACGGCCCTGATAAATTCAAGAAGCCTAAAAAGTCTTTTTTCCCTACAAAGGAAGAAAA
>CANGMV010000053.1 GCA_947454745.1 Bacteroidota bacterium
CCCGTATTCCGACCTACAATTTAGCAAAAAACAGACGACCACTGTAACAAAAAAGAAGAATATGTCAAAAAAAGTAATACTTGTAATCATGGATGGCTGGGGATTAGGAAAAGTTCCCTTATCGGATGCGATTCAACAAGCAAAAGTACCATTCGTAAGCAGTTTATATAACAAGTATCCTCACTCCACATTAATCACTTGTGGCGAGCAAGTTGGTTTACCCGATGGCCAAATGGGCAACAGCGAAGTTGGTCACTTAAACTTGGGTGCTGGAAGAATCGTCTACCAAGAATTACAAAGAATTAATGTAGCAGTGAGAGACGGCGAGTTGGCAAATAATAAAACATTACTAGCCTCTATTCAATATGCAAAAGAAAACAATAAGCCATTGCATTTATTAGGACTGGTGAGTGATGGTGGTGTGCACGCGCATACTGCACATTTAAAAGCACTATGTGATATTTGTAAAAAAGAAGGATTAACAAAAGTGTTCATACATGCATTTACCGACGGAAGAGATACCGATCCAAAAAGTGGATTGGCTTATGTTGAAAATGTAGAAGCACATTTAAAAAATTCAGTAGGGAAAATTGCAACCGTAAGCGGAAGATACTATGCTATGGATCGTGATAAGCGATGGGAAAGAGTTCAATTGGCATATGATGCATTGGTAAATGCTGTAGGTCCTACTGCCAGCTCGGCAACGGAAGCAATTAAAGAAAACTATGCAAAGGATATTACCGACGAATTCATAAAACCAACTATTCTAACTGAAAACGGTGCGCCTATTGCTACCATTCAGTCAGGCGATGCCGTTTTATGTTTCAATTTTAGAACAGATCGTTGTAGAGAAATCACTGAAGTATTATCGCAAAAAGATTTCCCTGAATTCGGCATGAAAAAATTGGATTTACATTACACAACCATTACCAAGTACGATGAAACATTCCAAAAAGTAAATGTAATTTTCGAAAACGACAATTTAGTAAACACATTAGGGGACGTGTTAGCACAAAATCATAAAAAACAAATTCGTATCGCTGAAACTGAAAAATACCCACACGTAACTTTCTTTTTTAGCGGCGGTAGAGAAGTTCCATTTGAAGGTGAATCACGCATCATGGCTCCATCACCAAAAGTGGCCACTTACGATTTACAACCCGAAATGAGTGCCAAGGAACTGACCGATAAATTATTGCCAGAAATTAATGCTGGCAATCCTGATTTTATTTGTTTAAACTTCGCCAATGCCGATATGGTTGGACATACTGGTATTTTTAGTGCAGTAGTAAAAGCAGTAGAAACTGTAGATGCCTGTGTAGAACAAATTGTGACTGCAGGCTTAAACAATGGGTATACTATATTCTTAACTGCAGACCATGGGAATGCCGACTATATGATTAATGAAGACGGAAGTCCAAACACGGCACATACCACCAATCCTGTTCCTTTCTTTATAATAGACAAGGATTGGAAGGGCACTATCCAACCTGGCAAATTAGGGGATATTGCTCCAACGATATTAAACATGATGGGCTTGGCGATACCAAACGAAATGACAGGAAAAGTGCTGATCTAACATAAGTGCAGTTCTAATTTAAATGACTACATTTAAACCATTAACAAAAACGATTGTCATAGTCACCTAAACCAACATTATGATTAAGAAAATACTCATTGGATTATTAATTGTGCTCATCGCGATTCAATTTATAAAGCCAACAAGAAACTTATCGGGTAATACCGACAAAGACATTAGCACGATTTACCCTATGTCGGATAGTGTAAAACAAATTGTGACTAAAGCATGTGCCGATTGTCATAGCAACAAAACCGTATATCCTTGGTATGCATCCGTGCAGCCACTTTCATTTTGGTTAGACCATCATGTAGACGAAGGTAAACGTGAAATTAATTTCAATGAATTTGCATCCTATCGTATAGGTAAGCAAAACCACAAATTAAAAGAAGTGATCGAACAAGTAAAAGAAGACGAAATGCCTTTGTCCTCTTATACACTTATTCACAAAGAAGCAAAATTAACTGCTGGCGAAAAAGCAACTTTAATCCAATGGTGTCAAAACATCATGGATAGCATTAAAGCAAATTATCCAGCTGATAGTTTAAATATAAAACGCCCACCCCCACCAACTGGTAAATAAGGGGATTGAAATATGAAAATTAACAAAGCAACTTATTTAATATCTAGCCCAGGATTTGAACAATGTCCTAAATTAGATCAACCTGAATATGCATTTATTGGACGTAGTAATGTAGGTAAGTCCTCTATTATTAATGCACTATGCAATCAAAAGAACTTGGCCAAAACTTCGGGCACCCCTGGTAAAACTCAGCTTATCAATCATTTCGAAGTATTGAGTTCCAATGCCAAAGGCCCTTGGGACAAATGGTATATTGTAGATTTACCTGGCTACGGATTTGCAAAAGTTTCTCAAAGCAGCCGACGCAGATGGGAACAAATGATTGAAAATTATTTGAGAAAAAGGCCCAATTTAAATCGTGTATTTGTTTTAATTGATAGTCGACATGCGCCTCAAAAAATTGATTTAGAGTTTATTGAACAAATGGTAAAATGGGAAATCCCTTACACCCTAATATTCACCAAATCGGATAAAGAAAAACCAGGCGTAGTGGCGCGCAATGTACAGTCCATGTTTGATACCTTAAAAGAAAGGCTTCCTTTTTTACCACAAGGCTTTGTAACAAGTGCAGAGAAAAAAGAAGGCGTAGAAGAAGTAGTTGCTTGCATTGATCAATACAACCAACTATATAAAGACCAGCAAAGTTTATAATTATGAAGATATTAATTCAATACATACGCCCTTTTAGAGGCCTTGTGATTATCGCATTTATTTTAGCAGCCATTAACCAAACCTTCTCCATGTTTGACCCCATGTTGTTTGGTAGATTGATAGATGAATTTGCAAAGACCCCATTTGTGGATGCTTTAGGACATGTTAGAACACAACCTGAATTTTTAAAAGGCATTGGACAAATTTTATTATTATTAGTAGGCACCGCCATGGTGAGTAGAATCGCCAAAGCGTTTCAGGACTATACGGTGAATGTGATCATACAAAAATTTGGAGCATCCCTATTTACAGATGGATTAAAACACTCCATGCAATTACCTTATCAAGCATTTGAGGATCAACGTAGCGGAGAAACCTTGTCCATTTTAACCAAGGCAAGAGCTGATTGCGAGAAGTTTATTAGCTATGTTATTAATGTGGTTTTTGGAATTGTGGTAAGTATTGTATTCATATCTATTTACGCAACAAAATTGCATTGGTCTATTATGCCTATTTATATTATAGGTGCAAGTACCATTGCCTATGTAACTAATTTATTGAGTAAGCGTATTAAATCTATTCAAAAGAATATTGTAAAGGAAACCACTACCCTAGCAGGTACTACGACCGAAAGTTTACGCAATATTGAATTGGTGAAAAGTTTAGGCTTAACCAATCAAGAGGTGGATAGATTAAATAACAATACGTATAAAATATTAGCACTAGAATTAAAGAAAGTTAAAAATATTCGTTCTTTAAGTTTTATTCAAGGTACCATGGTGAACTTCTTAAGACAAGTCATCACCTTTACTTTAATGTGGTTGATATTTAAAGAGATTTTATCAGTAGGTCAATTAATTTCCTTACAGTTTTATAGCTTCTTCATATTTGGACCCTTGCAAGAAATAGGAAGTATCATCATGAGCTATCGTGAAACAGAAGCTTCCTTAAATAATTTCGACGCATTGATGAAAAAGGAAATTGAAATAAATCCTGCAGATGCTGTTCCCATTGGGAATATTGAACATTTGACATTTGACCATGTTGGATTTCAGCACCAAACGGCCAATTTTAAAGCAATGGACGACATCAGCTTTGAGGCAAAAAAAGGGGAAACCATTGCTTTTGTAGGACCATCAGGAGCAGGTAAAAGCACATTGGTGAAACTAATTGTTGGCTTGTACCAAACACAGGAAGGACAAATAAGAATCAATGGCGTGAATAGCAAGCAAATTGATATGAATGAACTCAGAAATCAAATTAGTTTTGTAACTCAAGACACGCAATTATTTGCAGGAACCATTAGAGAAAATTTGGCATTTGTTGCACCTAATGCAACTGAGGATGAAATGCTAATTGCTTTAACAAAATCAAGCTGTACCAATATTTTGGACAAAGGAGGAAATGGACTTGCTACTGTTATTGGCGAAGGAGGACTGAAGTTAAGTGGAGGTGAAAAACAAAGATTGTCTATTGCGCGTGCTTTATTAAGACACCCTCACTTGTTAATATTCGACGAAGCAACTTCTAGTTTAGATAGTTTAACCGAAGAATCTATTACAGATACCATTCGCGAGTTGTCGGCCGAGCGAGAGCAAATCACGATTATGATTGCACACCGTTTGAGCACCATTATTCATGCTACAAGAATTTATGTACTCGAGAAGGGGAAGGTGATTGAACAAGGAAATCACGAGACCTTACTTGCAGAAAAAGGATTGTATTACGCCATGTGGAGACAACAAATCGGAGAAAGAAAATCAACTAATTAAACTTAATTGATAATTATTATTGTTCGTTGTTTGCTTAATCGCGTTCGAATTTCTTTTTAAGGTATTCCATCACCGAAGGATCTTCAAGTCCTTCCATATCACTTAATTCAATTTCGATTGCCTTGGTGCTTAATCGAATTTCGATGAGTGATAAAAAAATGGACCATGAAAAAGAAATCAAGCTAATGGCAAAAATAGTTTGTGCCACTTTTTGATATTCAATATAAATAAAGAACATGGATACGATGGCGAATAGCAGGGAAGCCACTCCATAAGTTTGCATGTTTCGAATTAACTTAAGGCGATATTTTAGGTTCTTAATTTGCGTAAAAATCAAATGCCTTTGCTCCTGTGTTTGGTATTTATCATGTAAAACACGCACACGACTCGACAAAGCCAAAAAACGATTGGTATAAGCCAGCATAATTAAGCTTATGGCTGGAAAAAGAAGGGCAGGTATATTTACAGTTAATTCCATACCACAAAAATATAAAGTATTTTTGTGCTTTCGCTGCAATACATGGAAAAAGAGCTTTTTAAGAAAATACAGGATGGCTTACCCCAGGAACCGGGCATTTATCAATATTTTGATGAAAATGGCCGTTTATTGTATGTAGGCAAGGCCAAGAATATTCGCAAAAGGGTGAGTTCCTATTTCTTATCCAACCACCAACATACACTTAAGACCATTGAGTTGGTACAAAAAATAAAGGACATTCAGTTCACCATCGTGAATTCAGAACACGATGCATTTATTTTAGAGAATGAACTGATTAAGAATTATCAGCCTAAATACAATATCAATTTAAAGGACGATAAAACCTATCCTTATATTGTTATTAAAAAAGAAAACTTCCCTCGCGTATTTTTAACGCGTCGAAAAATTCAGGATGGTAGCACTTATATCGGCCCCTTTACCAATGTGATGGCGGTGCGTGAATTAATTGATCATATAAAACATACCATTCCGCTTCGTACTTGTACTTTGCCACTTACCCCAAAAAATATAGAACAAGGAAAATTTAAAGTGTGCTTGGAATATCACTTAGGTAATTGTTTAGGCCCTTGTCAGGGATACCAAAGTTTAGAAGCATATAATGCATCTATTGAACAGGTTCAATATTTATTAAAAGGAAATATCAAGCCAGTACTATCCAACCTGAAAGAAAAAATGTTGGAAGAAGCCAAAACGATGGCTTTTGAAAAAGCAGCATTGACAAAAAAGAAAATAGAAGAATTAGAGCATTATCAAACCAAGTCGGTGGTGTATACCAAACAGCAGCATGCCATGGATGTATTTAGCATTGCACATGAAGCCGATCAAGCTTATGTAAGCTACTTAATGGTTGAGAATGGCAGAATCATACAAACCCATATCCTACCCCTAACCGTTCCCTTAGAAGAGTCTATTGAGACCATATTATCCTTTGCCATTCACTATTTTAGAACCAATTTAAACAGTAGGGCTAAGGAAATTATTGTACCCTTTGAATTAACTGAAAAAGTATTTGAAGTAAAGTATACCATTCCCCAGGCAGGTGATAAAGAACAACTATTGGCATTGTCTCAAAAAAATGCAGACTATGCATTAAAAGATTGGAAACATAAGCAAGCATTAGTGAGTGTTGAAAAACCATCGGATAATATTGTGTTGGAAGAAATGCAAAAAGTATTGCATTTAAAAACAACACCTACTCATATTGAATGTTTCGATAACTCCAATTTCCAAGGTGCGTACCCGGTATCGGCCATGGTTTGTTTTAAAAATGGCGTGCCTAGTAAATCAGATTATCGCAAGTTCAATATTAAAACAGTGGTAGGTATTAACGACTTTGCCAGCATGAAAGAATCAGTAGGAAGACGTTATAAATCGGTGATGGAGAAAAAACTACCCCTACCACAGTTAATCATTATTGATGGTGGTAAAGGACAATTAAATGCTGCATTAGAAGCTTTGACTGAATTAGGCATACAAGACAAAGTCACAACGGTAGGCTTGGCTAAAAACATTGAAGAATTATTTTTTCCGGGCGATAGCAAGTCCATTATACTAGACTGGCATAGTGAGGCACATAAGCTTATTCGCAATATAAGGGACGAAGTGCATCGTTTTGGTATTCAATTTCACCGAAGCAAGCGATCCAAAGGTGCGCTAGAAACTGGTCTGGATCATATTCCTGGCATTGGGCCTAAAACAAAGGACTTGTTGTTATTGCACTTTAAATCGGTACAGAAAATTAAAACTGCAAGCCCTGCACTACTTACTACATTAATAGGCGAAAAAAAAGCTGCCATTTTATTTGCAGCTCTTAATTCATAATATCTCAATTAGTATACCCAACGATCTTGTTCATAATCAAAAATCTTTTGTCTGATTTTCTCTCCTTCCTCTAATCTTCTTTTTGGATCCTTATACAACGCATTTAACATTTTGTCGTTAAAATTATCGATCGTAGACTTAACAATATAGCCGTTAAAGTACCTGCTTTCAAATAACTCTTCCCAAGTAATTCTGTTAGAAATATTTTTAGGATTGTATACCTCGTATTTTGAAAGTACCGATCTTAA
>CANGMV010000054.1 GCA_947454745.1 Bacteroidota bacterium
GAATCAATTGCATCAATTCATACCAATACAGGTAAGTTTCTTTTGAAAAATTTTGGGCCACAGTCCTTTAATTTTGAGGAGCAAATATACTGTTTTCGTATTAAAACCGTGCAAAAACAGCCTTACGCTTCGTTTAAAAATGGGTATTTATAGTCGGTTGGAGGGTTAAATGTCTCTTTTATGGTTCTAGCACTCAACCAGCGGTACAAATTTAGCATACTTCCGGCTTTATCATTCGTGCCCGAAGCCCTTGCTCCACCAAATGGCTGTTGACCAACCACCGCTCCAGTTGGCTTATCATTTATATAAAAATTACCCGCCGCATGACGCAGTTTTTGGGTCGCTAATTCAATGGAAGCTCTATCCTGAGAAATAATCGAACCAGTTAATGCATATTTAGAAGTGGAATTTAACAAATCCAATGTCTTTTCAAACTTTGTTGCCGGATAGGTATATATTGTTAATACTGGACCAAAAATTTCCTCACACATGGTAAGGTATTTTGGATCAGAAGTTTCAATCACCGTTGGCTCAATAAAATAGCCTAATTTTTTACTAAAATTGCCACCTACTAAAATTTTTGCTTTCTTATCTTTTTTTGCTTTGTTAATATACTTTGCAATATTGTCAAATGACTTTTCATCAATCACCGCATTCACAAAATTGGAGAAATCTTCGACCGAACCCATTTTCATTGACTCAACCGCTTTAACTAATTTTGCTTTTACAGCAGGGGCAATATTACTTGGTATGTAAGCACGAGAAGCAGCAGAACATTTTTGTCCCTGAAATTCAAATGCACCTCTTGCAAGTGCCGTTACCACTGTATCTACATCGGCAGTAGGGTGAACCATTACAAAATCCTTACCACCTGTTTCACCCACAATTCTTGGATAAGATTTATAGTTAGGAATGTTTTCACCAATCTGCTTCCACATATGATTAAAAACACCAGTTGAACCTGTAAAGTGAACACCAGCAAAATCGGGATGTTTAAAACATACATCACCTAATACCGGACCATCTACATAAACTATATTAATGACTCCATCCGGAAGACCTGCCTCCTTTAAAATGCGCATAAATAATTGTGCCGAATAAATCTGCGTATTAGCTGGTTTCCATACTACAACATTTCCACACATAGCAGCTGAAGTCGGTAAATTTCCTCCAATTGCAGTAAAGTTAAATGGAGTTACAGCTAACACAAAACCTTCCAAACCTCTCCATTCCATTCGGTTATGAATACCAGGTGCTGAGACGGGTTGTTGCTTATATATTTCACTTAAAAAGTGAACATTGAATCTTAAAAAATCGATCAATTCACAAGCTGCATCAATTTCAGCTTGATAAGCATTTTTACTTTGCCCCAACATAGTGGAGGCGTTCATTTCAAAACGATATTTTGTCGCCAATAAATCGGCCGCTTTTAAAAAGATATGCGCTCTTGCTTCCCAACTCATATTGGCCCAACTTTCACGAACTTTTAATGCAGCGCCAATGGCTTGATCTACATGCTGCTTAGTACCCATATGAAAATGACCCAATACATGTTTAGTTTCATGTGGAGGATGAATAGACACTTTTTTACCGGTTCTAACCGCCTTCCCATTTATGTACATGGGTATATCTAAAGTCTTTTTCTTTAATGCTGCTAAAGCTTGCTTTAACGCTAATTTTTCGATTGAGCCGGGAGCATAACCTAAAACAGGTTCATTCGCTGGGCTAGGGTAGTTAAAATATCCAAATTGCATAGGTAAATATTAGAACACGAAAATAAGCAATTAATAAATAGGTGTTAGTATTTGAGTAAGGGTAATAGAACTTTACGTTAAATTTGTTTAAATATACAAGGGCATGCAATACATTTTAGTAGACATTGCGGATAGGGAAAATTTTTACCCTTTTACATTAACGCGTTCTTTAGCTGAAGGTAGAGAAGGAATTTTTAGTTTTCAAGAAAGATGGGAGCAATATTTAAAGGAAGCAGCCGGTGTTTTTACGGTTCCCTATTTACAAATATTGTATCCGCAATTAGCAGCTTTAAAAACGGATGCTCCGCTCTATTTTATAAACATCACTTGTATTCCGAATAAAGATGTTGTTGATGCTATACTAGCATTAAAGGAAGGGGAGAAATTGGTAAGTGAATCAGGTAAATGGATTGCAACCAAAACCAAGGAAAGAAGTTTACCTAAAATTTTATTGGGTGATTTACCTCCCATTGATTTTCCGAATGCAACATTTATAATGGATGCCATCCATTTATTACAACTACATCAACATTTTATTAAAAGAGATTTTGAGTGGATACAGGCTAACCGAACATCTATAGCTATTGATGCTTCGAATCGAGTGGTAAATGCAGCGCAGGTTTTTATTGAGGAAGGTGCTTCAGTTGTATGTTCAAATTTAAATGCAAGTGAAGGACCTATATACATTGGTAAAGAAGCAGTTGTAATGGAAGGTACAAGTATCCGAGGACCGTTTGCTTTAGGACATAAAGGGGTCGTTAAAATGAATACGAGTATCTATGGATCCACTAGTATCGGACCTTATTGCTTGGCGGGTGGCGAGATCAAAAATGCCATTATGATGGGCTATTCCAACAAGGGTCATGAAGGTTATTTAGGAGATAGTATCATTGGATATTGGTGTAATTTGGGTGCTGGTACTTGTAATAGTAATATCAAAAACACAGCTGGGCCTATTCAAATGTGGAACGAATCCAAACAAATCTGGGATACAATTGGTCAAAAAATGGGCATGTTAGTGGGAGATTATAGTCGTTTTGCCATACAGTCAAGTATCAATACGGGTTCCTATATTGGGGTAAGTGCCAATATATTTGGCAATGGACTATTACCCAAAAATATACCCAATTTTACCTGGGGCGTATTACCAGGATACCAATTTGAAAAAGTCATAGAGGACATTAATAATTGGAAGAAATTAAAGGGTTTTAGCATTACTGAAGGTGAAAAAACGGTTTTAAAACACCTACACCATTTATCTAGTTAACCTTCTATTTGTATCGGCTTTCATGTATATTTTAATTACCTTTGCCCGGCAAAATAGTCCTTCAATTTAATATTATAAATAATTAAAATATGAGAAAGCAAATAGCTGCTGCAAACTGGAAAATGAATTTAAGTCAAAATGAGGCGGAAAGCTTATTAGACCAATTATTAGCTACTGAACATAGTTTAAGTGCTAACCAGGAAGCAATTTTTGCTGTTCCTGCAATTTACATACCATTAGCTTCTCAAAAATTAACTGGAAAAACGAATGTATATGTTGCAGCACAAAACTGTCACCAAAAATCAAATGGTGCTTATACAGGTGAAATTTCTGCACCCATGTTTGCATCGGTTGGTGTTAAGCATATTGTATTAGGACATTCTGAGCGTCGTGAATATTTTGCCGAATCAGATGCTTTATTAGCCGAGAAAACGGATGCCGTTTTAGCAATTGGTAGTACCCCAATTTTTTGTTGTGGTGAACCACTTGACATTAGAGAAGCGGCTACCCAAAATAGTTTTGTGGAAGCTCAATTAAAGAATTCATTGTTTCATTTGTCTGCAGACCAAATCACAAAAGTAGTAATTGCCTATGAGCCAATTTGGGCAATAGGTACAGGAAAAACTGCAACGAGTGAACAAGCACAAGAAATTCATGCTTATATCAGATCGGTTTTTGCTGCTAAATATGGTCAATCCGTTGCAGATCAAATTTCTATTTTATACGGAGGAAGTGTGAAGGCTGCAAATGCAAAAGAAATATTTTCTCAACCCGATGTGGATGGTGGTTTAGTTGGTGGCGCTTCGTTAGTCGCTACCGAATTTGCTGCTATTATTAATGCACTTAAATAGATTTTAAAAGACTAGTTTCACTACATGAAGAACATAAGAAATTTTTGTATCATCGCGCACATCGATCATGGTAAATCTACTTTGGCAGATCGTTTATTAGAACATACCAAAACGATCACCGAACGTGAAATGATGAACCAAGTTTTGGATGATATGGATTTGGAACGTGAGAAAGGAATTACAATTAAAAGTCATGCAATTCAAATTAATTACATCCATAAAGGCGAAACATATACTTTAAATCTAATTGACACTCCAGGTCACGTTGACTTTAGTTATGAAGTGAGTCGTGCGCTAGCAGCTTGTGAAGGTGCATTGTTATTAGTAGATGCATCTCAAGGTATTCAAGCTCAAACTATTTCTAATTTATACTTAGCATTAGATAATAATTTAGAAATCATCCCGGTGATTAATAAAATTGATATGGATGGTGCTAAAATACCTGAAGTGACCGACCAAATTATTGATTTAATTGGTTGTAAGCAAGAGGATATTTTATTAGCAAGTGGACGTTCAGGAATTGGTATTGAAGAAATCCTGCAAGCAGTTTGTGAACGCATCCCTGCACCCGTTGGTGATCTTACTGCTCCTTTACAAGCATTAATTTTTGACAGTGTTTTTAATAGTTTTAGAGGCATCATTGTTTATTATAGAATTTTAAATGGTGTTTTAAAAAGAAACGACAAGATTCGATTTGTTGCATCTGGCAAAGATTATAATGCCGATGAAGTAGGTGTATTGAAATTAGCAATGACACCAAAAGAACAAGTAAGTGCTGGAGATGTTGGCTATATTATCACCGGAATTAAAAATGCCAAGGAAGTAAAAGTAGGAGATACGATTACTTTGGCAAATAACCCAGGTGAAATGATCAATGGTTTTGAAGAAGTTAAACCAATGGTATTCGCAGGAATTTATCCAGTAAACACCGATGAGTTTGAAGAGTTAAGAGATTGTATGGAGAAGCTTCAATTAAACGACGCTTCATTGACTTTTGAGTTAGAAACATCACAAGCATTAGGTTTTGGTTTCCGTTGTGGATTCCTTGGATTATTGCATATGGAAATTATCCAAGAACGTTTAGAACGTGAGTTTAACCAAACAGTAATCACAACTGTGCCTAACGTAAGCTTTATTGCCTACACCACTAGGAAAGAAAAAATCATTGTAAACAATCCAGCCGAAATGCCGGATCCTGTTAAGATTGATTATATCGAAGAGCCATTTATTAGGGCTCAGATTATTACCACACCCGATTATATTGGTAACATTATCACTTTATGTTTAGGTAAGCGTGGTATGTTAATTAATCAAAGTTATTTAACGCCATCCCGTGTTGAATTGATTTTTGAAATGCCATTAACCGAGATCGTATTTGACTTTTATGATAAACTAAAAAGTGGAACACGTGGTTATGCCTCTTTCGATTATACACAAATAGGATTTAGAGAAGCCGATATCGTGAAGATGGACATTTTATTAAACAGTGAGAAAGTGGATGCTTTAAGTGCTTTAATTCATAGAGGTAAATCAGCCGAATTTGGTCGTAAGCTTTGTGAGAAATTAAAAGAATTATTGACCAAGCAACAATTCCAAATTGCTATTCAAGCAGCTATTGGAGCAAAAGTAGTTGCGCGTGAAAATATATCTGCAATGCGTAAGGATGTTACTGCCAAATGTTATGGTGGTGATATTAGTCGAAAACGTAAATTGTTAGAAAAGCAAAAAGAAGGTAAAAAGAGAATGCGTCAAATTGGAAATGTAGAAATTCCACAAGAAGCTTTCTTAGCTGTGCTGAAGTTAGACTAATTATAAAGCTTGTGCAAACGCCAATAGATTATCGAAACGGTAATCTATTGTTTCGTGTGGGAAAGCTGTTTCGGGATGGGTAGTAGCTACAAATATAGTATGTAACCCAGCGTTTCTTCCAAAATGCATGTCACTTGTTCGGTTCCCAACCATGATGGATTCTTCGAAATTTATTTGAGGAAAAATCTCTTTTGCTTGCAAAGCCATACCGGGTTGAGGTTTTCGATTAGGTGAATTATTGTCCAAATCGGCACAATAAAAAATATGGTCAATTCTTCCACCCACTTGATCAATTCTTTTTATCATATGCTCATGAATGATTGCTAAATCATCATGCGTCATTAATCCCCTTCCAATTCCTTTTTGATTGGTTGTAATTACGATTGTCTTAAATTTTTTAGCAAGTAAGGGTAGGGCAATAAGACTTTGTTCATAAAATTCAAACTCCTGCCAGTTTTTTATATAGTCATCATTGCGCTCAACATTTATCACACCATCTCTATCTAAAAATAGTGTCCAATTTGAATTGATATCGGAAAGTTGAAATGACATAGGATCTTATTTACCGAATATATTAATCTCTACTAATTCACAAATAATATGTCCTACTAAAATATGCGACTCTTGAATACGAGGGGTAGTGTTAGAGGGTACATTAATTAAATAATCTCCCAAGTCTTTCATTTTTCCACCTTTTTGTCCAGTAAATCCAATAGTGGTAACGCCAATTGTTTTAGCCATTTCAAATGCTTTCACAATATTACCAGAATTGCCCGAAGTGCTAATGCCCACTAAAACATCACCTGGCTTTGCTAAACCTTCTAATAAGCGAGCATAAATTACATCGTAACTATAGTCATTCGCCACAGCGGTTAAATAGGAACTATTACAATGCAATGCATCCGATGGCAAAGCTTTACGATCCTTATAAAAACGTCCCGAAAATTCGGCAGCTAAATGTTGAGCATCGGCAGCACTTCCTCCATTCCCAGCAAAATAAACTGCATTCCCATTTTGGAATGCCTTGGTAATTACCTCGGTAACCGTTTGAATTTGTTGTACGAGTGATGCATCCGCTAACAATTGCTCTTTAACTTGTATGGATGCTTTAATAATATCAGTGATAGCTTGTATTGACATTTGATTTGCTATTATAATTGTTGATGTAAAATTAAAAAATTATCAGCCATTTGTTCCCAGCTATATTTCTTTTTCTCTTCTTTAATGAATGGCGCATAATAGTCCTGTCCTGTGTTGTAAAGTGTTTCGATGCCGTTCGCAATTGCATCTACGGTAGGTGCAACTACAACACCAACTTTCCCATTGGGTACCGTATCGGCTAATGCTCCAACATTGGTTACCAACATGGGAATTTCAAAATGATAAGCTAATGGAGTAACCCCAC
>CANGMV010000055.1 GCA_947454745.1 Bacteroidota bacterium
CTCCCATAGTTGTATGTATATAATTATGGGTTAAATGGTGGGTACTAATAAATTGCTCCCAATCGGTTTTATTATCAGTAGGTGCATTACAAATTGCATACCTACCAATGTTAAGTACATATTGTTTTTCTAGAACACTTATTACGCTATCCATTTTAGGTACTTCTACTTTACAATGTTCACAATTAGGATCATAAAATACAATCAGTGTAAATTGATGTTCCTTTGCAAATGCATGCATATCCTGATCGGCATCCGATGTATCCTTTAAAACCATATTCAATGCCGTGTCATATAATTTTTGAGCACTCACTTTGGAAATTTCTGCAATCAGCGTTTCCATTTTTTTCTTATCCAACATTTTGCAAGGTTTGTCCTGCACATATTTTTTTATAAATGCTGCATACCCATCGGCATTATTTATAATGTCTCGATTCTTAAATAATTTTAAACAATAGTCAAACGTATAGCTAAATGCCTTATTATCACAATCAATATTACGCATTACAGAATCGGCTGCAACCATTACAGAGTCTGACTGTAAAGGATAATAGGAAATATATTCCGTGAGTATTTGTTTTAAATTGGGAGTAAATAATAACTTAGGTTCTTTATAATTAAATCCTTTAAAAAACTGTTGCCTTGCTATATAGTTTTTCTTAGTTGGTACCGAGGAATCCAATTTATTCAATGCATCAAAATGAATATATAAGGCATCCTTACTATTCAACTTTTTTAACTGCATAGTTCTAAACTGAATTAACTCTGTGGTTTTAGGTTTTAAGAAATTGGCTTTTTGAGCAAGATTAAATCTTTTCCCCTTGGCTATTTCCTGCGCCAACAAACTATCTAAATTGGAGAGTTTCCTTTCCAGTAATTGGTATTCAATAAATATTTTGTTCTTTGCCTTGTTCGTTACAATAGAGTCCAAATAATTTTCACCATTTAACTCAAATTGTATACTATCCTTGTTCTCTAAAACAAAATACACTTTTTGTTTAGTTACTGGAAAATATAAATAATAAATGCCGCCCACAATGGGCTTCTTCCATTTTATCGTTGACAATCCATTCTTTAATGAAACTGTATCCTTAGCCAAAAAATTCTTATCATCAAAAACAACGCCTCTAAAATAAGCAACGCTATCTTTTATATGATTAGCCTTTATTTTTATTTGGTATTGTGCAGAAGCTTGTGTTGTAATAACGCACGTGATTAAAATCGATAAAATTGCTTTTCTCATGCATCAAAAGTAGCACTCGAAAACTAAATAACAGTGTAGTAGAATTAATTCTATTTATTAAATCCATAATAACTAGACATTATTCTTTGTATGAAGTATTAAAATATTTTAAATTACAAATATGAAATCAAAGCAAACTTTGCTATGTTAAAGATTACTGAAAATGTAATTGACGGTATTTTAGAAATTATATTACCAGCACAACATCATGCAGCTTGGAAATACAAAATTGTATGTACTAAAGGCGATGTTAAATTACAAGGAAATATAACCGGCTTTACACAACGAACTTGCCTATATGTTGGAGATTTGAAAAAAGGGAAATACGAGTTTGTAATGGATGATGAGCGAATTGTTATGCCTTTTACAATTGGTTAAAATACAATTTAACAGTTGTGCCTTTACCTTCAACTGAATTAATTTCAATTTTTGCTTTCATTAAAGCAACTAGGCTTCTTATAATTTGATACCCTACTCCATTTCCTGTTTTATATTTAGGTAAGTTTTCAACCTCATCCTTACTCTTTCCTGTTACTAAATATTTAGCCATTGAATTACTCATTCCTTTGCCTGTATCTTGAATGATGATAGTAAAATCACTCTTATTTGTTATGATAGATATACTAATATTCCCCTTATTGGTTGACCTTAATGAATTCATTACAATATTATACAACAAGACCCTTAATTGCTCGGGCCAATTTATTACTATAGTTTCTGGCGGAATAGTATTTAACAATTGTACATCACAGTTTTGTTTAAAAGGATCTACAAATTCTAATAAATTATTTACCAATAAGTGTAAATCAAAATTTTGTTTAGGAGGCAACTGTTCCAAACTTTCAAACTTAACCCAGTTCAACATATTCGCTGTCTGATATTCCAATTCCTTTGTAGTGGAAGAGATTTGCTGTATAGATTTTTTAGCATTGGGATCCTGTATTTGATTTACTAAATTGTCGGCAGTTATATGTAAATACTTTAAAGGAGTTAAAATATCATGATTCATTATCGCAATAACTTGATCCTTGGCTTGATTTCGTTTTGTAAGCCTCGCATTCATAGTTCTTATGGAATGTGTTTTGTTTAAAACCTCATTCTCTAATTCGGCCTGTTTTCGACGATACATAATCACCCTTAATTTAATATATAAATAAATTAAACTAGTCAAGCAACCTATGTAAAATAATATCATGAAGGGATTTAGATACCATGGAAAATCAACGTAAAAATTAATCTCTTGTGTTTCCCATTTTTTATTATTAGAACTTCTAATTCTTATATTTAATTTATGTGCACCAAAACTTGGATTACCGATATTAATATTCGTATTTAAAATACCTAATCTAACCCATGGATCATTGTCAGACTTATATTCAAACATAAAATCCTCCTGCGACAACATACCAGAAACCCCAAATTGAAGTTCTAAATATTTTATATTTGAAGGAAGATTATGATCAAGTATTTCAGGAACGTTTACTATATTATTGATCACCACTTTATCTAAAAAAGCTTTTGGTATAACTTTTGAATCAGACAATTGTTTAGGATCAAACTGAATAAGCCCGTCAATTCCTGGTATAGATATTAACCCGTTTGGCAACTTAATTGCACAAGGATTACAACCACCATTCATTTCCAAAACATCAATTCCATCTAACTTGCCATAATACTTATATGCTATATTCCCTGGTCCTTTTTCCCAAAAATCAATCAAGGCTTTAGCAGGCGACATAAATAAACCTTTATTGGTAGTGGCCCAAATTCGATCTTGTTCATCTAGAATAAAACAATGGGTGAAGTTTAAATATTTATTTGGATCTAACGGGATGTGTTTTATAATTCCATCTTTGAACATGTATACACCACTACCATAAGTGCCAATTAAATAATACCCTCTTAAGTTATAAATAGCCCTGAAATTTGCACCATTTTTGTCTCGAAAAATACGCTTAAAACTATTTGCCGAAATAGTATATTTATAAAGACCATCCGATGTGGTAACTAATATTTCATTATTGTTTATTTTTTCACACTGATAGCTCATAAAACCAACAGGAGTTTTAACAAAATGCAATTTCATTTTCCATTTACCATGAAGTGTCTTAGACCCAATTCCCATTACACTAAAAGAATAAATAGTGCTATCCACTTGAATAAAACTATTTCTATCATGCTCAATGTCATTTGAAATTTGAGCAATTCTATCCTTTAATAAATCATACTCGACAATTCCATCAGAATTGGTCATCAACAATTGATGTTCAGAAGTAGTATAGGTATTCGTAGCAGCAGGGCGATAAAACACCAATGGGCCATTTTTGGTAGCATTACCAAAAAGTTGTCCACTATTGGATTGTATATTGCCATTGGATAGCAAAACCTGAGCATACACTGCCGAACTATTTGTAGCATTATAGTCAAATGGCATTATTCTTGTAAAATAACTAGGTCGTCCAATTAACAACCCCCGATTATCCGTTCCTAAATAAATTGTGTTTGTAATTATATCCATTTGCATAAAATGAATAAATTCACTATTGGGAAGTTGATCGGTAATTATTTTAAACTCTATTCCATTTAACCCAATTATTACCTTGTATAAGAAATTGGCATTTAATAAATAAACTTCATCTTTGCCGTTTTGAAAAACTTGTAAACCGCCAGATAGTTTATTTACATTTACCGGCAGCAATCCTTTCGATGTTCGATTCTCAAATTGAACGACCCCTTTTTTTTCAGTAACCAATTCTTTTATTTTACCTATTTCGTCTATAATAAAGAACCGATCCTGTAAGACAAAACCTTGTTCCTTATTTTTGAAAAAAGTAAGTGAATCAAATTCGCCCGAATTGTATTTATAAAATTTAGACTCCCTTAGTCCTTCTAAAAAAGCATAATAGGAATCCTTAACTTTAAAATCCTTATTTGAAATACTAATTTTTTGACCTTTATAATTTGTATTCTTTAGTCCATATTTATAATTTAAATACTCATTGGTATAATTAATCTTCAAACTTGAAGATTCTTTTACTGGCCGATTATTTTGTATATAAAAAACGGATTCATCCAAGAACCTTCCAAATATGGTTCCATCTTGTTTTCTATTAATTGATACGATCCTACCATTGTAATTTACAGAAGCTTCATTGTCACCAAAGGTTTGAAAACTATGGCCATTGTATCTTACCAATCCCGATTCGGTAGCTACCCATAAAAAACGATTCAGATCATCGAACTGAACGCCCTTAATGGTGTTGGCAGGCAAACCATTTTCGGTGTTGATCCTTTCAAAGGAATACTTTAGTTGCGCGTGTGAGACATTAGGATAGATAACTCCTATTGCTAAAAAAAGAATAAAAAAATACTGCTTAATAGCTAATTTGATGTACATGCGCTAATTGCAAAAGATGGGTAAATGACTCCGCTTTTACTTTTTCAAATATAACCGATTTTATAGTTGAAATAGTGTTCATTTTTAACCCTAACATGGTGCTAATTTCCTTGGTACGATAGCCATTCAATAAATAATGTAATACCTCAAGTTCCCTTACTGCTAAAGTGGAAAAAGGATTTACTTCATTCTCAATTACTTTAGAGAAACTCAATGGCACCCCTTTAATAAAGGACTCTAAATGAAAATTCAATTCATTCTCCGAAACCCCTTTATGCAAATAAGAATGAATATGGTACTTTTTAAGAATCTTCCCATACACTTCAATAGGTTGCATGGAATGTATTAATATAGACATTTTAGGATAGAGATTATTGATATTTTCAATTATCTCCAATGAATTTCCGTCAGGTAATATAATATCCAATATCAAATGCGTATAAGTTTCAGTTTGCAATTGCTGCATTAATTGCGCACAATTACTCACTTCGTCTGTCACTCCATTATGATATTTTTTAAGAATTGCACTTAAGCCCATTCTCACAATACTATGATCGTCGGCTATGATTACCCTGGTTTCCATTTGATTTTTAAGCTAGTAGACCCAAAAGTAGCAAAGTATTCGCGTAAAGTGTATGCGTTACCGCATCCTAGAATTAATTCTATTTTTTACCCTTTTGTTGTAAATTGTTGAAAATCTACTATTTAAACTAATTTTGAATCACAAAATTTGTAATGAAATTAAGTATATGGTCCGTTGGAAAAGCCAATGAATCCTACATAAAAGAAGGTGTGGATCAATTCACCAAGCGTATTGGACATTATTATCCAATCGACTGGCAATTGATTATCCCAAGTAAACTCACCGAACCTATTCAAATTAAAAAGGCCGAAGCGGCTAGCATTTTAAAAGCATTAGCTCCTACCGATGTATTGATCTTATTGGATGAAAAAGGAAAAATGTTAAGTTCCCCTGGACTTGCAAAATTGATTCAACAAAAAGCCAATCAAAGTGCGCAACGCATGGTATTTTTAATTGGTGGCGCTTATGGTGTAGATGATGAAATAAAATCAAGAGCCAATTTTACTTGGAGTATTTCCGAATTGGTATTCCCACATATGTTGGTTCGGTTATTATTAGCCGAACAAGTTTACCGTGCTTGTAGCATTTTAGCGAACGAAAAATATCATCACGAATAAACGCATTTAATCCCCTAAAACATTTACATGTCTATTACGCTTATCATCATTATTATTACCGTTGCGGTTTCCTTATTGGCCATGAACAATGAAGCCCTTATGGATAAATTTATATTTCATCCTTATTCTGTGGCACGCGATCCACAACAATGGTATCGTGCAGTAACCTGTGGTTTTATTCATGCCGATTTTATGCACCTTGCCTTTAACATGTTTTCCTTTTATATGTTTGGGGATTATGTTGAGCAATTTTTTGGAATGATCTTTGGCCCAACTGGCCGATTCTTCTATTTGCTTTTGTATGTTTCTTCCTTAGTTGTATGTATTGTTCCTACCTATCATGACCATAAAAAACAATACAACTACCATAGCTTAGGCGCATCTGGTGCCGTATCGGCCATTGTATTTGCCGGTATCTTTTTACAACCCACTATGCAAATTGGCTTTTTCTTTATCCCTCCGATTATTCCTGGCTTTGTTTTCGGCCCAATATATTTAGCGCTTACTGTTTACCTTTCTAAAAAAGGAGGTGGTTCCATTAACCATAGTGCGCATTTATGGGGTTCCTTATATGGCGTGGTCTTTTTATTAATCGCTTCTCGTTTTGCTGGAAATTATGATGCATTGGGAACCTTCGTGGAACAGATCAAAATGTACTTTGGAAAATAATTTTAAGTATCGTTTTTGATGATGGTTTTACTTTAAATCGGTCATCTATTCTCACCCCAACCACCCAAACTAATTTGTCACCACTACTAATGACAGCCTGTTTTGATTTTACTGAAGGGCTTTGCTTTAGATTACCCAGGAAGGCATTGAGTTTTTTCTTTTTACCCAGTCCTAATGGATAAAAATAATCAGTAGGTTCCCATGATCTAAACAACAAAGGCCATTCCAATTTATCGGCAGCTAAATAACCAAACTTTGGGTCCTTGTCAATTGCTAATGCAGCTGAATTTTCAATCAACTCAAAATGAAGCGTTCCGTGTTGGGTTTGAATTGAAGTACCCTCCATTCTTTTATCGATGGTTAAGTATTCTTTAGTAGATGTGTTGGAGACAATTTGTATTTGACCCTCCCATTTTATAAATCGGTGCGTTGCCGATGCAATGAAAGCACCTTTTTGGGCATCCAAAATTTTATAAATCTCTTCTATTTGCTGTGGTTTAAAACCATATTGTTTCACCAATCCCCAAGTATAGGTC
>CANGMV010000056.1 GCA_947454745.1 Bacteroidota bacterium
CCTTCCAAATAAGCATGTAATAAACCAGCTCCCTGAAAAACAGCTTGGTATTTTTCGGCCTTTACGATGTTTAAAATATAGATCGAAAAAATGCCTTTGTCTATTCCTATTTCTGGCACAACACCGTTGTAATATTTATTTGCCCACCAATGTGGATGTGATTTATCTACTTGTCCATTTTTAACACAGGCCACTGCATCAATCATTAAGGGCTTTAAAATACAATCGGCATCATGTGTGGACAATTGCATAAAATAACGATACAACCCAGCGTAATCACCCCCTTTAAAATAAGCTTGCAAGGATTGTAAATAAACAAATGCTTGCAAACGTGCCTCCAATAATTCAGGTGCTAAAAATCCGTGCAATAACCAAAATTCACTTAAAGCCACCATTACTTCGGGCTTGTGATTTTTGTCCTTATAATTTCTATTCGGTGCGTCAATCGCGATGCCTGCTTTTTCCTCTAACTCAAATCCTATAACTGCATTTTCTTTACTTGGATGCACTTGTATACTTAACATCTTTGCTACATCCAACACTTTAAATAAGTAAGGAATGCTGCCCAAAGTATTAATCGAAACCACCCCTGTTGCAGTTTCAATTTGTGCAGGTGCCGATGGATGCGCGCCCATCCAATATTCCGCAAAGGGTTGACGATTTGGATTCTCCTCTTTCATTAGTTCAGGAATGAACTCCGTTCCACCCCAATCATAATGCCTATGCACTCCATGTAATTTATACGCTTTTTGCATCTTTCTTATTTGCCGATGTTTACTAAAATCATATTATGAAAAACAAAGATACTGGGTTTTTAGGCGAAAACAGAGCAACAACTTATTTACTGGATTTAGGTTTTGAAATTTTGGAAAAAAATTGGCGATACAAACATTTAGAAATTGACATTATTGCTTGTAAAAATGGTCTACTGCATATTGTGGAAGTTAAAACCCGCAGCAACAACGAATTTGGCTTTCCCGAACAAATGGTCAGCAAACAAAAAATGCAATTTTTAAAAAACGCAGCCGCGCATTACCATTACCTACATCCACAATTTAAATGGCTACAGTTTGATATTATCGCGATATACAAAAAGCCCAATGAGGATTGGGCTTTAGACTATTTTGAAGACGTTTATTTTTAAGGACACAACCCAATAGGATTAAGATCCAATTAAATCATTCATCTTTTCAACCATCTTATACGTGGCAGGACAGTACTCTACATTTTGCTTGTGTACATGAATGTATTCTGTCATTTTTTTCTTTGTCAAATGTGGAAAACCAGCACAATCCGCAGGACGCACTTCATAAATACTACACATGTTTGTTTTTAAATCTAAAAATTGACAGGGTCTTAATTTATTTAACCAATCCTTATCTTTTTTATCATACTCCAACCATTCCTCAGTAAATGCTTTAGGTGTGGTATTTAAATGTGCAGCAATTCTTTTAATATCTGTTTTAGTAAAAGTGGGACTCATCGTTTTGCAACAATTGGCACAACTTAAACAGTCGGTCTCGGCCCAAACCTGCGGACTTAAATATTCAGCTAAGTTATCTAACCCTTGAGGCGCACGCTTTTCCAACTTGGTTAAAAAAGACCTTAATTGTTTTGCGTTCTTAGTTACTTTCTGCTTAAATGACCTTAAATTTACTTGCATATCTTTGATTAAATCTGACGCGAAATAAACTCATTCTCTACTAACAATCAAATCTTTTATATCAACGCATGAACTGGGCCATCTATAAAAAAGGATTTAAAGCTTTTCTTCAATTAGAGAAGTCATTGAGCGCCCATTCGGTGGAAGCCTATTTAAGAGATATCGATAAGCTCACTAATTACTTTGAAAGTATTGGCAAAGAGGTTGGCCCAGCCGATGTAACCCTACCCGATTTGCAGCAATTTATTCAATGTATCGGCGAAATGGAGATGGCTGCTACATCACAAGCAAGGATCATTTCTGGCATAAAATCGTTCTTTAAATACTGTGTGCTCGAACAAATTTGCACCCTTAATCCTACTACTTTATTGCCTACTCCTAAAACTAGGCGCAAGTTGCCCGATGTATTAAGCTTTGAGGAAATCGAAGACATGATTAGCCACATTGACTTAAGCAAGCCCGAAGGCGGTCGCAATAAAGCAATTCTGGAAACCATGTATAGCTCAGGTTTGCGTGTAACGGAAGCGATTAATTTAAAAATATCTTGCCTTTATTTGGACGTTGGATTTATTCGTGTAATCGGCAAAGGAGACAAAGAAAGATTAGTACCTATTGGCTCCGACGCTATAAAATATATTAAACTTTACAAGGACACCATTCGTGTTCACCAAACACCTGCTAAGGATTGTGAGGACATTTTATTTTTAAACAATCGAGGTAAAGGGCTTAGCAGAGTGATGATATTCTATATTATTAAAGACTTGATTTTAAAAACGGGCATTAAAAAATCGATCTCTCCGCATAGCTTTAGGCATAGCTTTGCTACCCATTTAGTGGAAGGGGGCGCCGACCTTAGAGCAGTACAAGAAATGCTTGGACATGAAAGCATTACCACCACC
Source organism: Bacteroidota bacterium (assembly GCA_947454745.1). Classification (GTDB taxonomy): domain Bacteria; phylum Bacteroidota; class Bacteroidia; order Chitinophagales; family Chitinophagaceae; genus Sediminibacterium. Next base: position 2,563 of record CANGMV010000056.1, read on the forward strand.
GAAATATACACCCATATGAATAGGGAATTTTTAAGGGATACTTTGGACAGATTCCACCCTGCCTTTCAAAAAAAATAACCTTCCCATAAACTAAAATCATTTAGGTTTGTTATTCAAAACAAAACGAACTTATTATGAAAAGAATACTTTTTTCGGTATTAACACTTATTGGCTTATCGGTACAAGCACAAATTAAAATGCCTGCTGCAAGCCCAACCCAAACCTTAAGCCAAGATTTTGGTTTAGGCAAAATTGAAATTGTATATTCTCGCCCAGGATTAAAAGGCCGTGCCGCATTTGGCAATGGTACTGTTTTAGCTCCAACAGGCTCGGTTTGGAGAACAGGAGCAAACGGTGCAACAAAAGTTACATTTTCTGACCCAGTAACTATTGGTGGGAAAACTTTAGCTGCTGGTTCATATGGTTTATTCACCATTCCTGGAGAAACATCATGGACTATTATTTTTAACACCAATTCAAAAGGTTGGGGAAGTTTTGACTATAAAGAATCTGAAGATGTAGTTCGTTTACAAGTAAAGCCTGAAACTACAAGCAATAGCACGGAAACTTTCACAATTAATGTAGACAATATCAATGCAGAATCTGCAACTATTTCTCTTAAATGGGCAAAAACATTGGTGAATATTCCAGTAACTACCGATATTAAACCAACCATTCGCAAACAAGTTAAAGAAGCAACTAGTGGCACGAATGTAAATCCAAATGTATACCAAGCAGCTGCCAACTTTTTTTATGATTTAGACAAGGATTATGACAATGCATTAGTTTATGCCGATAAAGCAATCGCAGCAAATCCTAAAGCATATTACTTGTATTTATTAAAAGCAAAAGTGCAAAAAGAATTGGGCAATAAAAAAGGCGCACGTGAAAGTGCTGAAACTTGTATTAAGTTAGCAGCTGAAGCAAAGAATGACGATTATGTAAGAAACGGCAAAGAGTTAATCGCTTCTTTATAAGCTACTTTTTCATAGACTTCAAATATCTCTTCAAAGGTTAATTACTTTTGAAGAGATATTTTTTTTTTAGTAGGTTTGCTTTCCTCAGCGGAGGTGGCGAAATTGGTAGACGCACTACCTTGAGGTGGTAGCGCCCACACCCGGGCGTGGGAGTTCGAATCTCCTCTTCCGCACAAATGCCTTGACACGAAAGTGTCAGGGCGTTTTCTTTTAGATGCGATGAGCACTTGTGCTCAATAGCAGATAAATGGAAACGCCCTGCAAAAGCGAAGCTTTTGTAAAGGCTTTGGGTACGCGCCCCACTCCGAGATCACAGCGTACGAGTACGCTGTGATCTGATTTAATTTTATTAAAAAAATTAAATGGGGAAGATTAAAAAACTAATCTGATTTAATTTTAATTAAATAGGGAGAAATAAAAACTGATCTCATTTAATTTTAATAAAAAAAATTAAATAGGGGAAGATTAAAAAACTGATCTCATTTAATTTTAATTTAAAAATTAAATGGGGAAGATTAAAAAAACTAACCTCATTTAATTTTAATTTAAAAATTAAATGGGGAAGATTAAAAAAACTAATCTCTTATAAAATCTATTTCTTAAAGTCAAGTGCCAAAATAGGATGCGCCAACACCGCTTTCAACTCATGCAAACTACTTTCATTATAGTTCCCATCAATGTATTCAGTAACTGCCTTCGCATGTTTAGTTAATTGATTAAAATGCCCAGTTGTTTTTTTAGTACCCAATACAAATAAAGGCACTTTAGGATAATGATTCAATATATCACCTAGCGCTAAATCAATATGGTGTAAAAATTTATCTATAACCATTTCTTTGTGTGCAGAAACATCGGTAAACTGCCCCATCCTACCAGGCATATCTCTCTCATAGGCTTCAATAGAATCAGCACTACTTAATTTAATTTTTTCAAAATTTACTTTATCGTAAATGTATAAATGAGCTTCTTTAGCACTCAACAAAAGCACCAAATATTTGTATTTGTTTTCGTTTAGCATAACACATAATTTATTGTACCCTAAAGTGACAACAATTAACAGCTAAATGCTATGACCTAGCTCATATATTCGAATGATTATAAACTATCTGTGAAACAAGTAACACAAACATAGTCATCTCCAAAATGATAATCCAAGTTCACTGTTTGTACGATTCCTTTATGATCAATTTGCGCTTGTACGATACCCTTATCGCCACTAGCAAGCGACATCACTTTAAAATGATTTGCAAAATCAATTCCTAATTGTTCATGTTGTTTGTACATGGCTTCCTTAGCAGCCCAAAAAAAAGCCATTTGTTGTAATTGTGCAGCTTCGGGTAAGTTGGCAATCATTGCTTTTTCGGCATCATTTAAAAATTTATGTGCCACTTTTAAAATACGTGGATGTATGATTTCAATATCAATTCCAATGGGATCGGTATCACTCACTGCAACAGCAGCATACCCTTTACAATGTGAAAATGAAAAATGAAATGGCACCCCTTGTAAATAAGGTTTGCCGTTATCGGCCATCACCATGGTGGACAAATCGGCCTCGGGCATCATAAGCTTAAACAACAACCTAACTGCTAAATGTTGAATTTTACGCTCTTCATTTTGAATATCCACTGCCAATTGAATATCCGTCTCAAAAAATGAAACCGGCTCTATGATTGACCAAATGGCCAAATGTCGGGTCTCGTTAATATTTTGTTGATAAAAGAAAGGCATAAAAAAAAGCTTTGAGTTAGATTGCACCGCCGTTAATGCTGCAAAATAAACATAAATACATTTAAAAAATAGAAGATGATTTTATCCGACTCTAGAATATTAGAAGAAATTGCTAAAGGAACTATAAAAATTGAGCCTTATGATCGTAAGGACTTAGGAAGTAATAGTTATGATGTGCATTTAGGAAAGTGGTTGGCAACTTACGATAACAATGTATTAGATGCCAAAGCACATAATACAATTACATATTTTGAAATTCCAGAGGAAGGATTTGTGTTGGAACCAACTGGTTTTTATTTAGGGGTAACTTTAGAATACACCGAAACGCATGTTCATGTTCCTTTCTTAGAAGGTAAATCTTCAACAGGTCGTTTAGGAATTGACATTCACGCAACAGCAGGAAAAGGTGATGTTGGATTTTGTGGTTATTGGACTTTAGAAATTTCTGTAAAACAACCGGTACGTGTTTACAAAGGCATGCCTATTGGTCAATTAATTTATTTCCCAGTAGATGGTGAAATTGAAATTGCTTACAACAAAAAAACAAATGCTAAATACAGTGGGCAGCCCGAAAAGCCTATTGAGAGCATGATGTGGAAGAATAAGTTTTAAAAAAATATACCTTATCAAAATCCTTAGTCAACGCTAAGGATTTTTTTTATACCTATAAGCCAAGGCCCACAACAATACATCATTGTAACTTTCAATACCTTTTGCTTGTTTGTTCCACAACAAAAACTGATTATACAATTGTGTACTACCCGGAATTTGTAATGACTGCTTCCTTGTAAAGAATTCCCTAATTTGTTTTCTATCGGCTAGTACTTTAGGGTTCATTAATTTTTTATTGCGCGCAATTACTTTTTCAAATTGAGCAAAATCTCCCCTTTGTGCGATACTATTTAATTCGGCCTGTTGGGCATAAGTGAATAATTGCAATTGGGTGGAATAGTTAAAAATTAAATCCTTACTTTCTGTACCCATTACAAATGCTATAAAATTGGCCTCCGTTTCGGAAGCATACCCCAATTGATGTGCAATTTCATGACACACTGTAAATGGTTGGGTTAATATGGGTAAGTCGTTACGAATAATTGCCTCTCCAGTCAAGGGCTGATAAAATGCAGTATACCCAAAATAGTCCCCCCAAACAGGAAAAGCTGCCATTTTGAGTGAGGGCCTCCGATAATGTAAAAAAGGATATTGCAGTTCTAGTTGGTCAAATTGTCCAACTGATAGCTCCAATATGGAGTCCAAACGAATGGTTTTTATGAGCGAATCCCCTAACTGAGCCCTTGAACCGTTCATTTCTTGAATCAGCTGAATACTCAAACTATCCATTTGCATTTCGGAATAAGTTTCAGGCACCTTCATCGCAAAATCTGCTGTCGGAGGTGCTTTTTGATAATTCAGCCCCCAAAAAAGTTCAAAAAGGATATACCACTTTAACACCCAATTTAAAAATTCAACTGCTTGTGTAGACCAAAATCCAGCATGTCGAAAATGCGGAATATTTCGAATTATCCATATTATACAACTAATAATCAACGATATACAAATAATTAAATATAGCCATTCACCAATTGC
>CANGMV010000057.1 GCA_947454745.1 Bacteroidota bacterium
ATATTTACAGACTGCCTCGTGAATTTCATCCCCAATATCCATATGCCAAAACTAATATTGGCAACCGGTGACATTTCAAGGCCCAAAACGGCTATAAAATTGGCTAAAAAGGCTGGCAATTTGAACCATTTTAAAAGCATAATCATCAAGCTCAGTATAAAAAATACATTACAAATAATGGCTAGTCTAGCCAAGAATGCCAATACTGAATTCTTAAAGATTTGTTTCATGGGATACAATTCACTACAAGATAAGAAAATTACGGAAAAAGGCTTTTTAGTTGTAGGTTTGTCACTATAATTTATAAGCATGCTGAAGACCTATTTTAAGTTGGCATTACCGCATATTATTGCCGTTGCCATTTTCGCAATTGTAGCAATTGTTTATTGTAAACCTGCAATGGAAGGAAAGGTATTGCAACAATCCGATGTGACCCAGTGGAAAGGAATGGCACAGGATGCATTACAGTATCGAGACAAATATGGACATACTCCTTATTGGACTAAGAGCATGTTTGGCGGAATGCCTACTTATCAAATCACAGGTATCCCTGCGAATCCATTTTCGATTGGTGCATTAGATGGCTTATTTACTTTACACTTACCTGAACCAATTGGCTTGTTTTTCTTAGCAAGCATTTGTTTTTATATACTAGCACAAATCTTAGGATTCAATAGTATCCTTAGCATTGTTGGAGGTTTGGCGTATAGTTATGCGACCTATAATCCTATAATTGTTATGGTAGGCCACATGACTAAAATGCATGCGATTGGCTATCTGCCTTTATTTATCGGATCCTTTATTTTATTGTTTAAAAAGAGGTACATAATTGGAAGCTTATTAGTTGCCATTTCAACGGCATTATTTGTTCAAGCCAATCACTTACAAATCACTTACTATGGAATTATAATAGTTGCATTTATGTCCATCTATTATTTAATTATATGGATCAAGGCAAAAGAATACAGTCATATTTTAAAAACACTGGGACTAGCAATTTCTGCTGGATTAATGGGCTTAGCAGTGAATGCACCAATGCTAGTGAGCACCTACGAATATGGAAAAGAATCCATTCGTGGTGGTAGTGTCCTAACCACTAAAGACAGCAAAACCACGGCAACTGGATTGAATAAAGACTATGCATTTAGCTATAGCATGTATAAATCAGAGCCTTTAGTAATGATGTTCCCTAATTTATACGGTGGCTCAAGTGATCCGAATACGGTAGATCCTGCAAGTTCAAAAGGAATTGAAGTGTTACAACAAATGCAACCACAAATTGCACAACAAGTACAATCCTTTTTAAACTTTTATTGGGGTGGCATTGGACTCACTGCAGGCCCTCCATACGTAGGAATCATCATTTGTTTTTTTGCCTTTATGGGATTAAGTGTACAATCCAACGAGCATCGTTGGTGGATCGCTGCTACGATTGTTTTCTCCTTAATGCTAGCAGCCGGTTCTTATTTTATTGCATTCAATAGTTTTATTTTAGAGCACCTTCCTTTTTATGATAAATTCAGAGCACCAAGTATGATTATAGTAGTGCCTACTCTATTATTGGGCGTAATGTCACTTTATGGAATGAAAGCCGTATCGGAAGAAAATAATTGGTCAGCCGTATTCACTAAATATAAAATGAGTTTTTTAGTGCTAGGCTTTGTAATAGGATCGGTATTGTATATCTATATGACCAGTGACTTTAAGAGCAGTGAAGACCTACAAAAATTGGCTCAATGGAATTCAATTGTGAATGCGCAAATTAAAGACCCTGCAGCAGCTGCACAGTACACTACTCCAGCAAATGATTTAGTAAATGCAGTGGCCACCGATCGTAAAAATTTAATTGAAGGAGATATTGCTAAAGTATTCTTTTACATTTTAGCCATTGGCATTTTACTTTTCTTGGCTTTTAAAAAAATCATCAATCAAACTATTGTGTTTATTGCATTTGGATTACTTGCAATGTTTGATTTATTTCATTTAAATGTAAAATATTTAAAACCAGAAAGCTTTATTGAAGCCACTGACAATGAAAACGCATTTGCTTTAACACCTATCGATAATGCATTACTAAAGGATAAAAGCAATTACCGCATATTTGACATTCGCTCTGGTGTGCAAAATTCATTTAACGGTGGCGCTATAGTTGCTTATCACCATAAAACGGTGGGTGGTTACAATCCAGCTAAATTGAGTATTTATCAGGATTTGATAGAGAACCAATGGTATAAGTTTCCTAACTGTATGCCGACCGTAAATATGATGAACACCAAATACATTATCACAGGTAATATGGCCAATGACACCATTCCAAATCCAAATGCATGCGGCAATGTATGGTTTGTAAAAGGAGTTGACTATAGAAAAGGGCCAGCAGAGGTAATGAATCAATTGAGTTATTTTAATCCAAAGGATACTGCGATTGTTGAAGAAAAAGATAAAATTGCAGACTTAGGAGACATTCAATTTGACAATGAAGGCACTATCAAATTAATAAATAATGACAATGATGTAGTGCATTACACCAGCAGTGCAAGTAAAAAACAGTTGGCTGTTTTTAGTGAAGTGTATTATAAATTAGGTTGGAAGGCCTATATCGATAACAAAGAAACACCTATTGTGAAAACCAATTATGTTTTAAGAGGATTGGTAATCCCGGCAGGTAAACATGAGATTCGTTTTGAATTTAAACCTAGCTCTATTCAGACTGCTCAACTTGCAAGCAAAACAAGTTCTTGGATTTTATGGGGCATCATGTTAGGATTGATTGGACTGCATTTTTACAAGAAGAAATCAAAGGCATAATGCAATTAACCATTGTCATATGTAGTTATAATCGCGCTGCTTATATTGGCGAAGCCCTTACTTGTTTATACGAACAAACAAGTGGGCTTGACACTTTTGAAGCAATTGTAGTGGATAATAATTCAACCGACAATACACCGGAAGTTTTTCAAAAATGGAGAGCTAGTCATCCTAATGGCAATTTCACTTATACCACCGAAACACAACAAGGTGCTTCCTTTGCAAGAAATACAGGTGCTAAAATGGCTAATGGCCAATGGTTATGTTTTTTAGACGATGACGCATTAGCTACTGAAACCTATGTAGCCAATGTGATAAGACATATCCAAGACCAACCCTATATTGTTGGATTTGGAGGTCGCATTATACCCAAATACATTCCTACAGAGCCTAAGTGGATGAGCCACTATGTATCCTCCCTTGTAGGTAATTTTGATTATGCCCCTACTGCATGTGCATTTGAAAAAGGAAAGTATCCATTAGAGTCCAATATGATTGTCAAGAAATCTGTTTTCGATGAAGTAGGTGGATTTAATACCGCATTACCAGGTGTAGTGGGTACTTTAAGAATTGGAGGAGAAGGCAAGGAATTATTTTTTAAGATTATGGCTTTGAATCATACTATTTATTATGATCCCAGCATTTGTGTTTACCATGTTGTGGAAGTAAAAAAATTAACAAGCGAATACATGTATCGTGTGGCAAGTGGTATAGGTCGCGGGGAAAGAGCAAGAACAAAAGCCATTTCTCAAAAAGCGTTTATATTCAAGTTTATTGAATACATCATTAAATGGGGCGCTTCCGTTGTACTTGGTATTAAATATGCACTACAAGGGAATCCAGCAAAATCTTGGCCTGTGATACAATTTAGAATCGATGCCATCAAAGGATTACTAAACTACTAAGCAGTGTGAGTCAGTGAGTCAGCAATTAAATACATTTATAAAAATGCGGCTTGCCTACAATAATGGTAGGGGCTAATTCCCACACACCTAATACATTTTTACCGAGTGCCCAATATTGTTTTAAAGCAGCAACTGGCGATTTGAGTTGTAATAAATTTTCAATAAGCGTATAGCACATAGCAAAAGGCACAGCCCATGTAAAATTCAATAATTGAAATAAGAACCAAACTACTCCATATTGTTTTCGGATACGTACATGATTAGAAACCATTAATTGAAAGCCTTTCTTGTCATATATGTTCTCATAACTATTGTCTTGCGCACTGGTAGCCTCTTGAATCGTAGCTCCAATTAAATGTATAATTTGCAAGTCGCCATAAATACAAATGCTTCCTTGTTTTCTCAAACGACTACACCACTCTACTTCTTCAGCATATAAAAAAAAGTCTTCGTCCATCATGCCTGCATTTTCGATTGCCGATTTTTTGACCATTAAAAATGCACCACTTACCCAATCAATGAGCTGTTCACTTTGTGCATGTAATACCGAAGGTGTAGTTGTATTAAAAAAAAGTGCAACCTTTTTCAATAAGCTACCCCAATAAGGCAATGTCATTAAATGATTCAATCCGCCTTTCATAAAGTTACTTCCTGAAAACTGAGGCGACAAGTCCTTGTGTACCAATTGAACTCCACAAGCAACATGATTTGAAATTAATAATCTGCTTAAACAAGTTTCAATGGAACCATTTATTAATAATGTATCTGGATTCAATAACAAAACAACTGCTCCCTTCGACTTTCTAATGCCCTCATTGTTGGCTCTTGCAAAGCCCGCATTATATTTCATATCAATCCATTGTACAAAAGGAAACTTTGTGCAAATAGAGGTCTTACTATCATCTTGGGAATCATTGTCAACCACAATCCATTCAATTTGAATATTTGCCAATAAATGAGGGTCGGCTGATGCTAAACAATCGCAGATGAACCCACTCGACTTATAATTCACAATAATGATAGAAAGTTGCATGTACAATAAAGCTTTGAGAAATAAAGATACGGCGAAATCTATTTACATTTGCTTTATACGCTACTCAATGCAACAGATACAAAATATAAAAAGCCCTACCGTTCGCGCAGCGAATAATTTTGACATAATTCGGATTTTATTTGCATGGTTAGTGATTATTTCACATGCCTATATTTTATCGGGTAGCAAGCAATGCGACTGGATATGTGAAGCGACCAACCACTATATTAATTTTTCCTATTTTGGGGTGAAAGGGTTTATTACTATTTCTGGCTTTTTAATTATCAAAAGTTTAGAACGATCTCCGAATCCAATAGATTATTTATGGAAACGTGTGATACGTATTTATCCGGGACTTATTATTGTACTCGGACTTACTATTGGAATGGCCTATTTAATTTACCAACCTGGCAATGGCTATTTTAATTTTAAGACCGAAGCTGCAAATTATTTTTTTAACAACCTTTCCCTATACCATAATCAATGGCGTATTCATGGCGTATTTGATAACAACCCTAATACTGCCATCAATGGTTCACTTTGGACGATGGGCTTCGAATTTTTCTTCTACTTAGTATTATTATTACTTTTCCCTATACGAGCTTATAAAAATATCGTAACCCTATTCTTATTAATAGGGATAGGCGTGTTATTGTATGGAAACCTTTACCATATTAATGATTTAAGGGCAGTTGATTTTAAATTAAGAATAGACTTTATTTTTGAATTAGGGGTCTTTTTTTTAATTGGCTCATTTTGGGCAATGGTAGATTGGCGTTCCTTAAAATACGACTTGTATTTATTTATAGCAGCTTGCATTTGGATGTGTATCGTGATTGGGGTAAAAATGAATCCAATTTGGCTTTCTTTAGCTTGGCCCTTTATTGTTTTATATGTTGGGCAAAAAACGTCGCCAATAGCAGCATGGATACATCGTAATTTGGAGGATCCTTCCTATGGTATTTATTTATACGCATTTCCAGTTCAACAAATACTCATATATCTTTTTAACCCAAGCGTATTTGTATTGCTCTGGTCTAGCACAGTGATAGCATTTGCACTTGGTATTGGGTCGTGGAAATGTATTGAGAAAAAGACATTAAAACTAAAAGACCTATTCGCTTTTAGGTCTTAAGAAATAGTTAAGCGTCATTAAGGTTTTCGAGAGTACTCCAATTTTTAAGATGGCTAAAGGTATTTGGTTTTGAAAGGCCAACATTTTTTGAATCACGGGCAAAATTCGATCTTTTGCAACGCCATCCTTTTCTAAGTCATCAATAGACCTGATTTTATAATTACGTAACAGTCTCCAATAATAATCATAAATCAAAATATCTGCAAAAGCTTTGTTGCCCATTTTTTGCGCGAACCAAATATTTTCTTTTACAATTACATCTTCATTGTTTCGGCAAAAAACGGTTGTTTGGTCTTCATGCAAACCGATACTCACTAAATGCTGATCCAAATAAATATAATGCAACCCTTTGTTTAATAATTGCACATAATAATCCACATCTACCAGCCAAATATAGTCCTCGTCATAGTGAACATCCACCCCTTTTTTTAGCATGGTATTACTTGGTGGACCAATTACATTGGCTCTTAATATATGATTCGGCTTCTGTTGCATTTCATGCAATAAGGATTTTATATATTGCAGGTTTAACTGTGTGCCATCAGGCTGAATAGCCGTGTTTTTACAAAAAACAAAACTCACTTTCGGATTGGATTTAAATGCTGCCAAGTAAATGGCTAAACAATGCTCCGACTCCAACCAATCATCCTGGTGCAAAAGCATATAATAATCCCCTGTTGAAAGCTGAATGGCATTATTCCAATTACGCGGGCTTTTCAGCGCAGGTTGATTATGATAATATTTAATATTGAGCTCAGAAATATAAGATTGTATCGCTATTTTTATGTCCTCATTGGGAGAATCGTCCGAAATGATGATTTCCACATTTTTATAGGACTGCTTTAGAACAGACTGAATCGCACGAAGAACGAATTCAGGCTTTTTATAGGCAGGTATACAAATGGAAATAAGAGGCTCCGACATTTAATAAGCGAATTAATGATTATTACAAATATACTAAA
>CANGMV010000058.1 GCA_947454745.1 Bacteroidota bacterium
ACGACTTCGTCATGGCTTAAAGGCAACATAAAATGCTCGTCGTAATAATACATCATGGAAAAAGAAAACTTGTCCTGTGCACCCGAACGCATAATTGGATCTAATTTAAAATAATCCAAAGTATCATGCATCCAACCCATCATCCATTTCATACCAAAACCCAATCCATCCATAAATGTTGGCTGACTAACACCAGGCCAATCCGTTGCTTCTTCGGCAATCGTTTGGATAGCAGGGAAATCACGGTATAAGGTTTCATTTAAATCTTTTATAAATGCAATGGCTTCAATATTACCATTGCCCCCAAATTCATTGCGCTCCCACTGGCCTTCCTCCCTACTATAATCTAGTTTTAACATGGAGCTTACTGCATCTACCCTTAATCCATCAATATGAAATTGATCACACCAAAAACGTGCACTGCTTATTAAAAATGACTTAACCTCTCCTCTTTTATAATTAAAAATATAAGAATTCCAATCCGGATGATACCCTTTGCGCATATCGGCATACTCATAGGTATTCGCACCATCAAACATAAATAAACCATGTGCGTCATATGGGAAATGCGAAGGCACCCAGTCGATAATTACGCCAATTTCCGCTGCATGAAACGCATCTACTAATGCAGCAAATTCTTGAGGATTACCGAATCGAGAAGTGGGTGCAAAAAAACCAATACCCTGATATCCCCAACTGCCGTCAAATGGATGCTCCATCACTGGCATAAATTCTACATGCGTAAAACCCATCTCCTTAACATAAGGCACCAATAATTGAATGAGCTGCGTATAAGAATTATAACTATCCTCATTATTTTTATCGGGACGCATCCAACTCGCTAAATGCACTTCGTACACAGAATACGGCTGGTCGGTTCTATTGCTAATTTTTCTTTGCTCCAACCATGGCTTATCCTTCCATTCGTAATTCGTTTGCCAAGTTATAGAAGCAGTTAAAGGTCTTAATTCCCAATAATGTGAAAATGGATCGCCTTTGTCTAACTTGACTCCCTTGTATCCATGTATATGATACTTATACACTTCTCCTTGGTGAATATCAGGAATAAACCCTTCCCAAATACCCGAACTATCTAAACGCACTTTTAATGGATGTGTAGTATTGTTCCAATCATTAAAATTACCTACAACAAATACAGCGGTAGCATTGGGTGCCCATACGGAAAAATAAGTTCCTTTTTTTCCAAGGACTTCTATTTGTTTATTGCCAAATAACGAATACAAAGAATAGTGTGTGCCATTCTGAAAATTATCAATATCCTCTTGTTTAAATAAAGAATAATTCCATACTGGCTGAGCAGCGTCTACAAAATGTTCTTCCTCGTATTTTGGCATAATTATTTTGTTAATTCAATCACTTGCATGGTCATTGCAGGAATTGAAAATTCTGATCCAATACTATTTCCTGATTCAATATTTTTTCCTGCTTTAAAACCATTTGTTCTTTCTTGAAAATCTGAAAACTTCACTTTACGCTCTTTTGTATCCGTATTCATTACACACATTACTGTCTCATGTGCATCGTATCGGAAATAAACATATAACCCATTATCAGGTAAATATTGCATGAACTTCCCAGTAGTTAACGCAGCAGATTTTTTTCGGTAGCTACCCAATAATTGAACATAGTGTAAAAAATCAGTCTCCTCCTTACTTAAACCTTGTTCTGTAAATGCATTCTTTTTATCGCCCTCCCATCCTCCGGGAAAATCCAAACGCACCCAGCCATCAGGATTGGAAATGCCCTTCATTAATATTTCAGATCCATAATATAGCTGAGGAATTCCTCTGCTAGTAAACAACCAAGTATACGCCATCTTATTCTTCGCAATATTTTCACCTAATGAAGATAAAATTCTGGTCATATCATGATTGTCTAAAAAAATCACATTGTTGCTAGCTTGTTTATATAAAAAATCATGCGCTAATGTGGAATACAATTTAATCACCCCATTATTCCAACTATTGCTTTCATTTAATGCAGGCAATAATCCACCAAATAGCAAACTGAAATCAGAACTCGCTTTTAAATTACTTTTAAAAGGAAGGTTCATATTGTTTTCTACAAAATAAGCTTGCGCTGCAACCCCATCTACCCAACATTCTCCATAAGTGAAAATCTTAGGGTATTCATCCAACAAAGCTTTATTCAATCGGTTCATCACTTCCACATTACAATACTTATAGGTGTCTACTCTAAATGCATCCACTCCAAATGTTTCAACACTCCAAATCGCATTTTGAGTTAAGTATTTTTCAACAAAAGGATTCTCATGATTTACATCGGGCATTTCGGTAGTGAACCAGCCATTAATCATTTTTCTTTCATCTGCGACACTATGATAAGGATCAAAAATAGCTTGTTCTCTATAATGTGTTTGTGTATAAACAGGCCATTGATGTAACCAATCTTTAGAAGGAGCGTCTTGTACTAAAAAATGAAACCTCCCAAAATGATTATACACGATATCTTGAATCAATTTCATGCCATTGCTATGCAAGCTATCACTCAACGTTAAATAGGCTTTTTCCCCACCAAATCTTTTTTCAATTGCATAATTATCGGTAGCTGCATAACCATGTTCAGTTCGGTCAGGCATATCATTTTCAACTACAGGTGTCATCCATAAACTGGTTACACCCAATTTTTGTAAATAGTCCAAATGATTGGTCACTCCTTGCAAATCACCGCCATGTCTTAAAAAAATAGAGTCTCTATTTAAAGATTGATCTTTTAAACCTACGACACGATCATTCGATTTGTCACCGTTACTAAAACGATCGGGCATTAAAAAATAAATTAAATCAGCTGAATTTAATCCTTGCGCAAATTGAGTACCTCTTCCTTTTCTGCGCGCCAATAGTGACCAAGGCACTTTGATTGTTTTGCCAGCAGTTATAATTTCAAATTGTAAATTACCCGCTTTTGCAGCAGGGCTAATATCAATGTCTGCAGCAACATAATGACCATTTTCAAAATGATGCACCCCTAATAAACGAACGCCTGGATAATTTAATTTTAAATTGGCCTTTGTAAAATCAGCACTAGTGGATCTTAACAATACCTGTACTTTATGATTCTTCATTTGTACAAACCAATTGCTTGGATAGGTTTGTACCGATTGTGCAAATACAAGAGTCGCTTGCATTTGAAGCACTACAAATAATAATAAAACTATTTTTTTAATTGATATCATGATCTTATTTTTTGGGTGCACCCGCATCATGCACAAACAATACACTCACTGCAGCGCATAACAATAATATACCCGCTAATACTATTGCATAAATGGCTTGTCCATGGTAAAGATATTTTACGATGGCACCACCAAATATTCCATTAATAATTTGAGGAATTGTGATAAAGAAATTAAATATGCCCATATAAATACCCAACTTTCCCGGAGGAATGGAGCCAGATAAAATTACATACGGCATGGCCAAAATACTTGCCCAGGCCAACCCTACTCCAATCATAGAATAAGTTAACATGGCAGGATCCTTAATAAAATAAATGGAGAGTAATCCTACTCCGCCTGCTACTAATGAAAATGCATGTGCCCCTTTTCGGCCTAAAAATTTTGCTACCAATGGAATACATAATGCATATACTGCGGCTACTAAATTATAAACACCAAAAGCCGAACTCACCATATTTCCTGCGGTATTGTATGCTACCGATTTTGAGTAATCTCCCGTTAGTCCATACACATGTGTTGCGACTGCATCGGTTGTAAATACCCACATGCTAAATAATGCAAACCAGGAAAAAAATTGCACCCAGCCTAATTGCTTCATCGTTTTAGGCATATTCTTAAAGTCGCCAATAATATCAGACAACTTTGCTTTCGGTTTATCTTCACTGGTATCTCCTCCATGATAAGCAGCATATTCCGCTGGAGCATATTCCTTTGAAAAAAATACGGTCACTAAAATGGCTGCAATAAAAACAGCAGCGCCTATGTAAAAGGAATATTTAATATTATCTGCAACACCCGAAGGGCCTGCCTCCTGAGAGTAGCCCATTTTTGCTAACCAACTTGGTAATGCCGAGCCTACCACTGCACCTACCCCAATTAAAAAAGTTTGAATGGCGAATCCACTCGTTCTTTGTTCATCGGGTAAATTATCTGCAACCAATGCTCTAAATGGTTCCATAGAAACATTAAAGGAAGCATCCATTAACATCACCATACCTGCACCCATCCATAAAGCAGGTAATACATTGGTAAGTACTCCTGAATTAGGTAAGAACACCAATGCAATGGAAGACAAAATAGCGCCAACTAAAAAGAAGGGTTTTCTTCGCCCCATTTTTGTCCATGTATTATCACTATAATGACCAATCAAGGGTTGTACGATCATCCCCACCAATGGGGCTACAATCCAAAACATTGGTAACTGATCAACATCCGCACCAAAGGATCTTAAAATGCGCGAGGTATTTCCATTTTGAAGCGCAAATCCAAATTGAATTCCTAAGAACCCAAAACTCATAAACACAATCTGTAAAATAGTCAGTCTTGGCTTTGGCCTTGACTGAACATTTGAATTAAGCATAGCAAATCGTTTAATGTGTAATAATTACACTACAAAATAGGCATAATTGCCGAAAATTAGATCACAAATCCATTAGGAATCACTGCACCTTTCTTAATGACAACGATATTGTCTTTAATGGTATATAAAGGATGATCCACTTTTTCCAAATGTGCACCTCCCCTAATTGTTACGTCATTTCCTATGGAGCAGTTCTTATCTACAATTGCATCTTCAATAACGCATCGTTCTCCTATGCCTAAAATAGGTTGCCCTATTGCATTCTTTGCATTGATCTGTTCAATTGTTTCGTAGTAATCGCAACCCATAATATATGCGTTCTTAATAATCGTTCCTTTTCCAATTCTCGAACGAATTCCAATCACCGATTTCGTGATGGAGTCAGCATGAATAATGGATCCTTCGGCAACAATGGCTTTGTCTATTTTAGTACCGCTTATTTTAGCTGGCGGCAGCATTCTGGAACGTGTGTAAATAGTTTGAGCACTATCAAATAAATTGAATGGAGGAATCTCGTCAGTTAAAGCAATATTCGCTTCAAAGAATGAATAAATATTTCCAATATCAGTCCAGTAACCATCGTATTGATAACTAATTACTTTATAATGTGCAATAGAGTCTGGAATAATTTCTTTACCAAAATCTGTTGCATTCGCATGCACTTCATTTAATAATTTATACAGAATGTCTTTATTAAAAACATAAATACCCATGGAAGCTAAATAATTTCTTCCTTGCGCTTGCATGGCTTCTCCGGTATCACTCACCCAGTCAGGCAATAATTCTTTCTTTGGTTTTTCAATGAATGAAGTAATTACATGCTCCTCATTCGATTTTAAAATACCAAACTCTGGCGCTTCTCTATCTCCTACGGGAATCGTTGCAATGGTTAATGCAGCACCGCTTTTTTTATGTGCATCAATCATCTTACTAAAATCCATTTGGTATAATTGGTCGCCACTTAAAATTAAAACGTATTCAAAATCCATTTTGTCCAAATGTCTTAATGATTGCCTCACCGCATCGGCTGTTCCTTGAAACCATCCTGGATTATCAGGGGTTTGTTCAGCCGCAAGAATGTCTACAAAACCCGAACTAAACGCACTAAAATGATAGGTATTTTTTATGTGCTGATTTAAAGAAGCAGAATTAAACTGCGTTAACACAAAAATACGATTCAGGTCGCTATTAATACAGTTACTAATAGGAATATCAACTAAACGGTATTTACCTGCAATAGGTACCGCAGGCTTTGAACGTCGAGCAGTTAATGGAGATAACCTAGAACCGGCTCCTCCACCTAAAATAATAGAAACCGTTTCTTTTGCATAATTAGACATAACCTGAAATTTATATTTTAAACAAATATTTTAAATAATGGACGTGTAAACATTTTTATATTCTTGTACCACCGACTCCCAACTATGATCAATTTGCATGCAATGTTGAATCATTTTTTGCATTTGTTTTTTATCTTGATACACTGCGATTGCACGTTCTATCGAATACACGATATCTGCTTCGGTTGCATGTAAAAAACGAATCCCAAATCCATCTGGCTCGCCCATGTCCACCACTGTATCATGCAGGCCACCAGTATCTCTTACCATCGGGATAGTGCCGTATCGCAATGAATACATTTGATTTAAACCACAGGGTTCTACTCTGCTTGGCATGAGTAAAAAATCGGCTGCTGCATAAGCTTCATGCCCGGTTTTTTCATCATACCCAATGTAAGTATTATACTCGCCTGGATACAATTTTACCAAAAAGTTTAATGCAGATTCTACCGAAGTATCACCCGCACCTATCATTAAAAAATTAGCCCCGCAATTTGTTTTATCTAATGCATGCTGAATGGCGCCTGGCAAAACATCCGCAGCTTTTTCTCCAACCAATCTTCCAATAAAAACAATTAAAGGCTTATTGATATTTAAATTGTAGCGTGCACAAATCGCAGCTTTGTTTTTTTGCTTCCCGGAAATTACATCTTTAATTGAATAATGATAAGGCACCATTGGGTCCGTTGCAGGATCCCACAACTCATTGTCAATGCCATTTAATATACCTATACATTTTCCTTGCTCATATTCAAACAAGGGCTCTAAACCATTGGAATGAACTTTTAATTCATGCATATAAGTCGGGCTCACGGTAGTTACTTTGTCTACACATTTAACTGCAGTGGCTAAGGGATTAATGGCACCATTCCATTCCAACAAACCACGCTTCCACAAATCCCATCTTGG
>CANGMV010000059.1 GCA_947454745.1 Bacteroidota bacterium
GCGCACAGAAAAACGACTATGTTAGATAAATTAGAAGCCATAAAAGCTAGATTTGACCAGGTAGGGGTGGCTTTGACCAATCCAGAAATCATCAATAACCAAACCGAGTTTGGTAAAATGAGTAAGGAATACCGTTCCTTGGAGAAAATCGTGATCCCTTATGAGCGCTATGTTAAGGTTTTGGCTGAACACAAATTTGCTAAGGAATCATTAAACGGAGATGATGCAGATATGCGTGAATTGGCAAAAATGGAATTGCCTGCATTGGAAGAAGAGAAAGAAAGTTTAGAAAAAGAGTTGACAAAATTATTAATACCAAAAGATCCTCAGGACGACAAGAATGCCATTATTGAATTAAGAGCAGGAACGGGGGGTGATGAAGCTAGTTTATTTGTGGGTGACTTATTGGGCATGTATACAAGGTATTGTCAAAAGAAGGGTTGGAAAGTGGCCATTGCAAGTGAGAGTGAAGGTTCAGTGGGAGGTTATAAGGAAGTTATTTTAGAAGTGACAGGTGAAGACGTATATGGTACCTTGAAATTTGAAAGTGGTGTGCATCGCGTACAACGCGTACCAAGTACTGAAACACAGGGTCGTGTGCATACCTCGGCTGCAACAGTAGCAGTAATGCCTGAGGCAGAAGAAGTTGATTTTGTGTTAAACCCCGCCGATGTGAAAATGGAAACTGCGCGAAGTGGTGGTGCGGGTGGACAAAACGTAAACAAGGTAGAGACCAAGGTAATGTTAACGCATATTCCAACTGGCACGGTAATTATTTGTCAAACAGAACGTTCTCAGTTGGGTAACCGCGAAAAAGCCATGGGCATGTTGCGTACTAAACTATTTGAAGAGCAAGTGCGTAAACAAGAGGACGAAATTTCGAGACATCGTAAAACATTGGTTAGCACCGGAGATAGAAGTGCAAAGATCAGAACCTATAACTGGCCACAGGGGCGTGTCACAGACCACCGTGTGAATGTTACTTCTTATAATTTAGATGCCGTTGTGAACGGAGAAATCGATGAATTTATTGAAGCATTACAAATGGCAGAGAACGCTGAGAAAATGTTGGTGCAAAATTAAGCTAAGCTTTGCTCCCATTGCCATGCAGTAAGCATCATTTCCTCTAAGCCGTATTTGCAATGCCAACCCAATTGTTTAACAGCTTTATCGTTGTTCGCATAAATGGCAACAATATCACCAGCTCTTCTTGGTCCCAATTCGTAATTTAATTTTACGCCACTTACTTTTTCAAAAGCTTTAATGGCTTCCAAAACAGTAATGCCGTTTCCTGTACCTAAGTTAAATACTTCACAAGATTTTTCAGCATTCTTTTTTATTGAATATTGTAATGCTAATGTATGTGCATGTGCAATATCACATACATGGATATAGTCTCTAATACAACTTCCGTCACGGGTATCGTAATCGGTGCCATGGACTTGCATGGTAGGTAGTTTTCCAATAGCAGTTTGAGTAATAGCAGGTACTAAATTTTGTGGACGTCCAATTGGTAATTCACCAATAGCAGTGCTAGGATGCGCACCAACCGGATTAAAATACCTTAAAAGAATAGTGGACAATGGATACGTAAATGCGGTATCTCTTACAATGGTTTCTCCCATTTGCTTAGTAGCACCATAAGGAGAGGCAGCTGTTTGCAATGGTGTTTCTTCGGTTACAGGAATACTTTCTGGATTGCCATACACTGTACAAGAGGAAGAGAAGATAAAATGCTTCGCATTGTATTTTGCAGCCATTTGTAATAAGTGTACTAATGAAAATAAATTATTTTCGTAGTAGTCCAATGGCTTTTCCACCGATTCACCCACAGCTTTATAAGCAGCAAAGTGAATGATGCCAACGATGCTTGGGTTCTCTTTGAAAATATTTTCAGTAGCCGACTTATCTGTTAAATCTACTTTGTAATTTTTGATTTTCTTGCCCGTAATTTTTTTAATTCCCTCCAATGATTTATCGGAAGCACGCGATAAATTATCGGCCGAAATCACGTCAAATCCATGCTCAATTAAATCCACAATGGTATGGGCTCCAATATAACCACAACCTCCTGTTACTAAGATAGTTTGCATTAAAAAAATTTAGAATACAAAGAAACGAAAAAACAACAATAAATAGCACTATGCTTTCGACGCCAATGTAAAACCTACCGTCGTGCCTACATTTTGTTTGCTTCGGATATGCATGGTTTCGTTATGGGCCTCAATAATATGCTTGCAAATGGCTAGGCCAAGCCCTGTGCCACCAATATCTCGACTTCGAGCATCATCGGTTCGGTAAAAGCGTTCAAACAGTCGAGGGAGATGCTCTTCTGCAACACCAATTCCATCGTCACTAATTTCAATTAATATTTTCTGGTCCTCCATTTTATAAATACTCGCAATAATTTGCCCATCTATCTTACCATATTTAGCAGCATTTGAAATAATATTGACCAATACCTGGTATATTTTATTTCTGTCTGCGAATACATGTATTGGAGCCTCACTTCCTTTTTTATAATGGAATTGAATATTTTTCTTTAACCATTTTACACTAAGGTTACTAACTGCTTCGTTAATTAAATCCTGAATAATAAAAGGTTGCTTAATAATGGGTTCCTTGTTAATTTCTAAATTGGTAATTACATCCACGTCATTTAATAAACCAACCAGCCTTTGCACATTGGCTTGCGCATTATTAATAAATTTATTCCCAACAGCAGGGTCTTCCATCGCACCGTCTGCTATGAGTTCCAAATAACCTTGTATGGCGAAAATGGGCGTTTTAATTTCGTGAGAAAGGTTTTGTAGAAATTCTTTTCTAAAAGCTTCGTTGGATTGTAACTGCTTAATTTGTTCAGTCTGCTGAGCTGCCCATTGTTCTACATCGGCTCTTACATCGTCGATACCTTTTTGAGGAAAGATATATTTTTGGTAAGCTTCTTCACGCTTGCTTGCTTTTGTGGAAGCGATTAATTTGTATATGAGTTTTATTTTTCGATAGATAAAATATTCCAAAATTTGATCTACTAAAAAATAAATAACAATAAAACAGGCTATAAAATAGGCAAGTAAAATTCTCCAATCGGCAAATAGCACAAAAACGCTCAAACCAATAATACTTGATAATAAAAGTGCTGTAAGTGCAGCAAGTTGTTTGGGAGAGAGATTCTTTTCTTTAAACATAATTTGAATAAGTACAGGCCTAATACGAAGTTAGCTTATTCTGTGTAAATGAGTTTGTAACTAGTAGTCAAATTTGTAGCCCACGCCCTTAACGGTTGTAATACAGTCTATGCCTAGTTTTACTCTAATTTTACGGATATGCACGTCAATGGTACGGTCACCAACAATTACATCGTTACCCCAAACTTGAGACAATATTTCATTTCTTAAAAATACGCGACCAGGTTGTGCAGCTAACAAGAACAACAATTCAAATTCCTTCTTTGCTAAAACATGCACCACGCCATTTAAAATCGTTTTGTATTGAGCCGGGTCGATTGTTAAATCTCTTACTTGAATCACCTTATTTTCGGAACTGGTAGGTTGTATTCTTCTAAATAGGGCGGTAATACGACTTACCAAAACCTTCGGGCTAATAGGTTTATTTACAAAATCATCCCCACCTAATTCCAATCCTTTAATGTGAGATGCTTCGTCGTTTAATGCAGTTAATAAAACAATCAATGTTTTGTCGAATTGACTATTGCTTCTTAAATATTCGCATACTTCAAAACCATTGCGTTTAGGCATCATGATATCTAATACAATACAATCGGGTGTAAATTGTTTCGCTTTTTCAATTGCTTCGCTTCCATCGCGGGCTGTAATTACTTCGAACCCGGCCTTGGTTAAATGGAAACTGATTATTTCGATAATATCAGGCTCGTCGTCGGCAATTAATATTTTGATAGGATTCGTTTCCATAATGTTGTTGCAGTAAAAATACTGCTTAAACCGCACAACTGCTCTTTAGGAGTGCGTTATCAAATTGTTAACTAAATCTATTTCGCTTATTGACCCTTAAGAATATGCAATATATAAGGATTTGCCTTCTTTTCTCTTCCCCAAGTGGTTGCTGGTCCATGGCCTGAATAAATAGTCATGCTGTCGGGTAAGGGTAAAATTTGTTCGCTAATGCTTTTAATTAAATCCAAAGGGTTACATCCTGGTAAATCGGTACGGCCTACACCGTCCTTAAAAATCAAATCTCCACCCAACATAAAATCCTGTGCTTCATTGTAAAAACAAACACTGCCAGGTGAATGACCTGGCGTGACTAATACCTTAAATTGATCTTTCCCAAATACAATCAGCTCATCCTGTTCAATATATTGTACAGGACCTTTATAAGGTTCGCATGGAACACCCCATCTTGCGCCACCTTCGGGTAAACGATCAATTACGGGCTGCTCGTTTTTATGAAAATGTGCTGTGAGGTCATATTTTTCACTCACAAAATTGTTGCCAAATACATGGTCTAAATGACAATGGGTGTTGAGTAATAAACTGGGCTTTAATTCATTTTCTGAAATAAAATTTGCTAATGCTTCTTGTTCATTTCTTAAATAACATCCTGGGTCTACAATAATGGCTTCTTTTTGTTCATTGAACAAAACATAAGTGTTTTCCTGAAATGCATTAAAACAAAAAGAGTGTATCGTGAGCATGAAAAATGATTAATTGGTTATAATTTTTTTTGTAGCTAAATGCTGACAAATATTTTTTACAATACTTGGCCCTTCATAAATAAATCCGGTCCAAATTTGAACAAGACTTGCACCTGCCTCTAATTTTGCCTGCGCATCTTCGCCTTTAAAAATACCACCACTTGCAATGATTGGTAAACGGTCGCCAATGCCTTTGTGTAAATAGGATAGTACTTGATTGGATTTTTCTAATAGTGGTTGACCGCTTAATCCACCTGCACCAATCACATTTGCCTTTGCTGCATTTTCTGCGTTAAGTAAGCTACGATCTAATGTGGTATTGCTTGAAACCAAACCATCAATTTTCACTTCCTGTGTTAATGAAATAATATCATCTAATGCCGAGGTTTCTAAATCGGGTGCGATCTTTAATAAAATGGGCTTATTGTTTTTATTGATATTTTGCAGTTCGCTAAATATTTTTCTTAAAGATTCTTTTTCTTGTAATTCACGAAGCCCTGGCGTATTAGGGGAACTTACATTTACCACAAAATAATCTACTGCTTCTTCAAGTCCAGTAAAGTTGATGCAATAATCTTTCCAAGCATCGCTATTTTCAGTGATTTTATTTTTTCCAATATTGCCACCAACAATAAGTGTTGAGTTGGACTTTTCTTTTCTGATTTTCAAACGCTTTGCAATGGCTTCAACACCATCGTTATTAAATCCCATTCGATTGATTAAAGCTTTTTGACTAGGCAGTCTAAACAACCTTGGTGCTGGGTTGCCCGCTTGTGCTTTAGGTGTTACCGTTCCAATTTCTACAAAACCAAATCCTAATAATGCTAATACATTCAAATGCTCTGCATTTTTATCGAAGCCTGCGCCCAATCCAACGGGGTTGGGAAAATCTAACCCAAACAATTTTTTAGAGAGGTTGGTTCCTTTGTATTGGAAACTATTTCCTAAAATTTGCTTTCCAAAAGGAAGGGATGCAGCAATGTGAAGCCCTTGCATAGAAGCTTTATGGGCTGTCTCGGGAGGGAGTAAAAACAGGGTGTTTCGTATTATTGGGTACAACATGCCACAAAATTACGATGAAATATTTAGTTGCATAAACAACTGTTTGCAAAAATGACTACATTTAGGGTGAAATTGAGTCAGGACCCAATAAATCTAATTGTATGCAAGAAGCTTATATAGTAGCAGGTTTTAGAACTGCCGTGACAAAGAGTAAAAAGGGAGGCTTTCGTTTTATGCGCTCCGATGAATTAGCAATACAAGTTATTCAAGGTTTAATGAAAAGCTTGCCTGCCTTGGATCCCAAATTAGTAGACGATGTGATTGTAGGAAATGCAGTGCCCGAGGCCGAACAAGGCTTGCAATTTGGCAGAATGATTTCGGCAAAAGCATTAGGCATTGAAGTGCCGGGCATTACCATTAATAGATATTGCGCTAGTGGTTTGGAGAGTATTGCCATGGCAACTGCAAAAATCAGAACTGGAATGGCGGATTGTATTATTGCTGGTGGAACAGAGTCCATGAGTTTGGTGCCTACTGCGGGTTGGAAAACAGTACCTGCTTATTCCATCGCAGTAGAAGAGCCTGATTATTATTTGTCGATGGGCTTAACTGCCGAAGCAGTAGCGAATGAATATAAAGTAAGTAGAGAAGACCAAGATGCGTTTGCATTGGCATCACATCAAAAAGCAAAAGCAGCAATCGACAATGGGTATTTTAAAAAAGGAATTTTGCCTATTGAAGTAACGGAGACTTATGTGAATGAAAAAAATAAAAAAGCAACCAGATCTTATATTGTAGATACCGATGATGGTGTGCGTGCCGATACCACAGTAGAAGCATTGGCAAAATTAAAACCAGCATTTGCTTTAAAAGGTTCTGTGACAGCTGGTAATTCTTCACAAACTAGTGATGGTGCTAGTTTTGTGATTGTGATGAGTGAGAAAATGATTAGTTCGCTAGGACTCAAGCCTATTGGGCGTTTAGTGAATTGTGCATCGGCAGGGGTACATCCAAGAATTATGGGAATAGGTCCTGTAGCTGCTATCCCAAAGGCATTAAAACAAGCTGGTATGCATTTGGATCAAATAGATTTAATTGAATTGAACGAAGCATTTGCATCACAGTCTTTAGC